>JAISKN010000260.1 GCA_031260925.1 Prevotellaceae bacterium
TTTTTGCAATATCGCCAAGCACAACTGAATTTGCAAATACGTCTGAAGCAGATGTCGTTGAGGCAAATCCGAATGCCGTGCTGCGCCCTGTCTGCATTGTTTTATATGCAATATGCAGATAATAATCATTCGAGTGAGCGGAAATATCGCTTAAAGTGTTCAAAAGATTTGCATCATAAATAGTAAAAGCAGCACCACTCCAACCTTCACCTTGAAAAAAATTGTTGAGTGTAAGACTTAACCAACCTTCATTCAATCCGAAAGAGTTTAATCCTTGTGCAACATTGCCTCCATAACCGTTCCAAATCCAAAGTACGCGCGTGGTTGTAGTTATATCGCTGCCGTCAGAATTAATACTAAAATCTGCCACTATTTTATCTGCAATATACGCCTTTTCCTGTTCTCCAAGAGAGATTATATAGTAGTTTGTACCACTCAAAGCGGGGACATTCAAAGGATGCCGCGCAACATCAACATTGCAAACAGCCGTAACATCGCCGCATTGAGCAGTAATTACGGTTTGTCCTTCCGATATTGCTGTTATTAAGCCGCTTTCCGATATTGTGGCAATCTGTTCGTTTTCACTTGTGAAAATTACTGTCGGGTTAGTGGTACTGTCGGGCAAAACTGTTGCTGTCAAAGTCAATGTGTCGCGCTCTACAAGCGAAATAGAGTTTGCGCTTAAAATAATTTCTTCCGCCATTACAGGAGGCTCAGGCACAGTGCCGTCTTCTGCGTGTCCGCTTTGCGACACAGTAATGGTAACATCTGTGCCGTTGCACGAGATAGTGATAGTTGCAGTACGGTCTTCGCCTGTGTAGTTCGGGTCAAGCGTAATTACAATGGTGTAATTGCCCGCAGTATCGCCGCTTTCTGGCGTAATATGCACCCAAATAGAATCAGATGTAATTTTTTTCTGCCTTGCAGAATATACTGCGCCTGTTTCAGAAATGTTCGATGTCCAAGCACCTGTGGTAGTAAAACTGACTTCGCTTGAAGTCTGCGTTTCGTCAGCATATACCTGCTGCGTAAGTTGTGCAGGGTCATCAACAATAATGTCTTTCGGTTTTTCTATTGTCGGCTCGCAAGCACTGAAAATAATTGTTGCTGCGAAAACTGCAGCAGTGAAAAGATAAAGTTTCTTCATCGTTTTTTTGTTTTGATTAGTTAATAAATATAAAATAAAAAGCCGTTCAAAAAGCAAAAGACTTTTTAAAACGGCATAACAAGAACACGCAAAACATTGATAATGAGAGAGTTACCCCCCCCTTTTTTTTTAACAAAATTTAACATTTTATTTGAAATGATTTTCATATTTTCTAAAATTTTGCTGCAAAGTTAGATAAAATTTTTACACTTTTTCGTAAATTGACGTTATTTTTTCTTTTAGCGGCTGTAAATCATTTTGAATAATTTCCCAAATTTCATCATCGTGAACTTTGTAATAACCGTGAACTAAAATGTGCCGCAAATCAACAATGACTTTCCATTCGATTTCAGTGTGCTGTTCCTTAAACTGTTTAGTTATCATATAACTTGCTTCGCCAATAATTTCCAAGTTTTTGACAATGGCAAATTTGCGCATTTTATCACTTTGAAAATTTTCAAAAGTAATGCCGTTTGTAAATTCAAAAAGGTTTTCGATACACTCTAAAATGTGTTCTAAATCTGCCTTTATCTCTAATTTCTTCTCTCATATATTAAAATTTTATCGTTTTCTACTGAATTTTGAGCAAATTTATATAAACATCCGTCTTCAACCAAATCAACTTTTTTATGCAATAAATCCTGTAAAGAATGCGTAATGCGAATATGGTCGAACAGAGAAATTTTCTTATTTTTTCTATCAAAATGCACCAAAACATCAACATCGCTTTTGCGGGTTTCCTCGCCGCGTGCATACGAGCCAAAAAGCCACGCCTTTTCTATCGGGTAGTTCGGCAATGCAGTCTGAAGTTTTTTGACAATGTTTGTATTCATAATTTTTTAAAAATAACAATAATTTTTCTGCAAAGTTAAAAATTTATTTTGAAATGGCAAAGGTACAAAAAAAAATTAAAATTTATACCTTAACAACACTCTAAAATCACTTTTTACGTTTCCTTCGATTGTTTCGAGTGATGAGCCAATTTGTGTGCGGCTGTCGGCGTAAATTGTCTGTGCAAAACGCAGATAAATCGCCAAATTGCGCACAATATCCATTCTGAAATTCAGGCAGTAACGGTTGCCTTTGCCGTACAGCATTGGCGTGGACATCGAATACGGCACATCGCGTTCCGAAAAATAGAAACGATTGTTGTAGTTTTCGGCATCAAAAAAAACGTAGCGCAGCGAAACAGAAATATTTTTTACATTTGTACTAAAATTTATGTCTTGTAAAAGCGCGTAACCTGTTGTTAATAAAGCGTTTGGCTCTTGCGCAAACGAAGTTTCGAGCAGAGTTTTAAACGAAAAACTGCCAATTTTATAGTTAGCATTGTAGCGCAACGAGGCTTTTTTCACATCGCCGATTTGCTTTTCTGGGATAAAAATATCGTCAAAATTTTTCTCATTAGTAGAAAATTTTCCGCGCAGATACATTTCAAAATTTCTATTAACCAAAAAATCTGTTTGCAGCAGCGCGTCAAAGCCTTTTGTGGGGCGGCTCGCATCGTATTGCAGCCAAGGAAAAGTGAAAACATCGCCATACGCGCTGATTTTCACCCTTTTCATCGGGTGAATTTCCGCTCCGATGTAAATGCCGTTTTCGTTGTTTGCGGTGGAAGATTTGGTAAATGCTTTTGCAAAAAACACATCGTATTTCGGACTGAAATACCGCTGTAAAATCACCAAACTTACGGTAGAAGCGGGCGAAATCAACACTCCATTCAAAGTGCCAACGCCGAAATTTTGCCCTGAAATTGCCGTTTCACCAAAAAAAGTGAATTTATTTACCCTAAAATAGTAATCAATCGAGGCTGCATTCTGTTTTTTGCCGCTGAAAGCAAATGTTTTATAAGGCTCGCCGTTTGGAACAAGCGGAACGGAAAGCCAAGATTGATAATAAGTTGCGCCAATTTTCAGCGATTTGTGCTTAAAATTGACATTTCCCGCCAAAACCTGCCTTTTCACCGTATTTCTTCTTTCAAAATCGGAATTTTGACGAAAAAGTCCATCAATTTTAAAAGTCGTAAATGCGCCGCCAGTTGTGTCTGCACTCATATTTCTGAAAGAGTAAAGCGCAGTAAAAGTGAATTTGCCGAATTTTGCCGTTGCGCCGATGCCGCGAAAAAAATTAAATTCGTCTGTACCTGATTTTTTCGCAAGCCCGCTGTTTTGCGGCGTAACTTTGAGGACAAGAGATGATTTACCCGCGTTAAATGCGCCGTTCATTATCAAGCCCTGCCCAAATGTTGCTCGAAAATCGCCGACAACAATTTTTTCAAATCGCCACAATTTATCTATCTGAATATAAGCGTTATAACTGTCAAAACCTTTGTGTTTTTCGCCCCAAAACTGCTCTCCAGCGTCTTTTTCTGCCGAAAAACCTGCCTGAATTTTATCACTTGCCTTAAAACTGTATCTTACCTGTTCGTAAAATGGACTGCCAAAATATTGTCTTTCAGGGTTTTGCTCGTTTTTTATGTAACCTTTTTTCTTTTCAAATGTTCCGTCTGTACGCAAAACTGTTTCGTGATGCGATTTTCTGAAAATTTGTTTAAAATTCCATTTATTTTGCTCATTATCAACACTTTGTACATTTACAAAGGGCAGCAAAAATTCAATCGAAAACCAGTCAATGCCCTCTACAAGTTGCAGTTCGTAAATTGTTTTCATTCCGCCGTTCAAATAAACATATGCCAAAAGGTTTTCCACTTGAATATCGGACAAAAACTGCAATTTTTCGAGTTCCTTTTTTGAAGTTTGGTTGAGGTTGATTTTTTGTTCGTAAAAATGTGTCAAATCTTCATAAAGCACATCAAAATCGGAAAAATCTTCGGTTTCATCGCTGATATAATCAAAGATTTTCTCAATAATTCTGTCGATAGTCTGCTCAGAATTTTCTTGTGCAAAACAAAAAACAGGAAATGTTATCAATATGATTATCAAAAATTTACGCATTGGAGTTAATTATTAAAACCGCAAAAATAATCAAAAAAAGACAGTTTCACAACTGCCTTTTCCACAAAAAATAACATTTTTACTTGTTTTGGTTAAACGCACTAATACTATGCTTCTGAAAAGTTGGTTATCTAAAAGTTGGCTATCTATATTTGTGATATTTGTCCTTATCTTTATTTTTTTTCCACGTTTTATAAATAATTATTGCAAACACTGCTGCAAAAAGCAATATTTGCCAAATACAGTCTCTTATGTGGATTTCAAGCATCATTTTTTAATTCATTTTTTGTTTAAATAAAAAATTTTATCAAAAAACTGTATAATATTTTGAAAAACAATCATATATGATTGTTGAAGTGCAAAATTAATATATTTTCTTTGTTCCACAATAACATTTGATGTTTTTTTTTCAAAAAAAATGATAAAAGAAAAAATTTGTATTAAAATAGGCTTGAAAATCAGGGAGTTGCGGAAAGAAAAAAAAATTTCTCTTCAGCAATTTTCTGACCTTTTGAATATGGAATACAACAATATTATACGAATTGAGAAGGGTAGAACCAACACAACAATCACAAATTTATACAAAATTTCGCAAGTTTTGGGCGTAAAATTGACAGATTTGGTTGATGTTGAATAAAAAAAAGACGATTGTTAATAATTTTCAAAAAAAGTACATTTTTACTTAATTTAAAATTCGCAGCCCAACCTGCCCAAAAGTGAAAAACCGAGCGCGGAATTATAAGCGGCATTGATATCAAACCGAAAACCGCCAAATTTTGCGCCTGCACCCAAAGTGGGAATAAAAGAATTGTAGCCGTAAGCACCGAGCCTGACAACCATTTCCTTAACAGGCGAATACTCAAAACCTGTCGCCCAGCGCAACGGCGAAGAAACCTCCTTGTCGAACTGCACAAGCCAATCAACCCTGTTTTTTATGCGGTAGAGCGAGCCGATAGAAAAAATTGTCGGCAGACGTTTTTCTGCAAAATCTGTTTTGATTTTGGAAAAAACGGGATTGAAAACATTAAACGCGAGGCTAAAATTTTCAGTGATTAAAATTTGCGCGCCAACTTGCGCCGTTATTGCGCCTTTGTAACGCTCTGATTGTGAGAGAAATACGGTGTAATAGTCAATTTCTGCGCCGAGCCGAAATTTTTCGCCAAATTCCCGAGCAAAACTTATTGAGGAAATCATTTCGTTGTATTCCGAATAGCCAAAATGTGAAAACGCCACACCGACATTAATATATTTTGTTGGAAACCAAACATTTAGGGCTTTATTTGCAAGTTCTTTTGTGATGTAACGGTTTTCGTAAAGCAGCGCAAAACCGATTTTTTCCGCGCCTGCCAACGCCGCAGGATTATGAAACGGAATCCAATCTTCGCGGTAGGCAACGGAGGCATTTCCAGCAACAAAACTGCTCGGAATTACCGTAGTTTGCTGCGCCGAAATATTTTGCAGCAGCCAAAACGCCAAAATAAAAATCTGGTAAAATCTGCTCATAGTTTTTTGTTGAAAATTTTTTGAAAAATTAATGCTGCAAATATACATTTTTTTAAGAAAAAATTGTAACTTTGCCGATAAAATTTTTTTTGTGTAAAATGCTTTTAATAAACGGCAAATATAAAACTATCGACCTTTTTGCAGGAATTGGCGGCATACGGCTTGGCTTTGAACATTATGGCTGCGAAAATGTGTTTTCATCTGAATGGGACAAAGACGCGCAAAAAATGTACGAGGCAAACTTTGGCGAAAAGCCTTTTGGCGATATTAACGATATTGCGCCAGCAGATATTCCTAATCACGATATTTTGTTGGCAGGTTTTCCTTGTCAGCCGTTTAGCATTGCAGGAAAAGGACTTGGTTTTGACGACACAAGAGGAACTCTTTTTTTTACGATTGAAGAAATAATCAGAGTGAAACAACCACAAGCATTTTTGCTCGAAAATGTTAAAAGATTGACAACGCACGACAACGGCAATACTTTTAGAGTTATTAAAAACAATTTAGAAAAATTGGGCTATACTGTTTATTGCAAGGTGTTTAACTCACTTGATTTTGGTATTCCGCAAAAAAGGGAAAGAATTTATATTGTTGGTTTCAGGGAAAATATAGAATTTAATTTTCCCAAACCGCTGGGTTATTACCGTCATTTGAACGAGTTTTTGGAAGACGATGAAAATGTTGATAAAAGTTATTTTTTGTCTGAAAAATTGAAAAACAGAAGGTTTGCAGCATTAAAAATCGTTCCGCCCAAACCATCAATCTGGCACGAAAATATTGGTGGGAACATTTCTCCGTTGCCGTATTCCTGTGCGTTGCGGGCTGGCGGAAGTTATAATTATTTGGTTGTTAATGGAATACGGCGTTTAACAGATAGAGAAATGTTGCGGTTGCAAGGCTTTCCTGACGATTTTAAAATTAATGTGCCGTATTCACAAGCACGAAAATTGGCAGGAAATTCGGTAACTGTTCCTGTGATACGGGAAATTGCAGGCAAAATGCTGCAAGCACTTGAAAATCAGCAGAAAATGGCAAAAGTTATTCAATTAAATTTTTTTGATGAATATGAACATACAGAAGGCAAAAGAGCAGTTGGTTAAGGTAATTGAAAAAGCGAGAGTACATTTGTACAAACCAATTCAAATTGCTGAAATTTTACGCCGCGACAGAATAGAAAAAGATATAAATCTTTCTGATTTAGAAACTTATCGCAATCAGTCGAAAAAATGGCGCGATGTAATTTGTCTGCAATTTTTGGGGCGTACTTCTACTTCTTCGGCGCGTTATCAAGACGATGTTTTTAATGAAAATGCCATTCCGCCTGCTGTATTAGAAGTATTGGGAAAAGAAAACAGAGAGAAAAATGGAATTGTTGAGGCATATATTTACAAAAGATTTGAGCAACGATTTACGCAGATGTCGGCAGGACTTGATTATTGCCAAACGCACAACGAAAAAAATTTTAAATTAAACGAATTTCTGTCGCTTTTTTGGAACGAGGCAGGACTGAAACGCAGCATTGATAAAATTTATGAAATTGTTGTTTATTCACTTTTTTCAGCGATTGTTGATATATTAGAAGTTTCAATATCAGTGAGTTATAACGAAAATAAAACAGATATTTTGCAGGAATTTGAAGATTTCGCCGAACGTGTCATTCAACTTTCGGCAAAGCAACCAAAAATTTCGTTAAAAGCGCAAATAAACCGAGTAGGAGTAACCAATGCTGCTGACAGAGGTCTTGATATGTGGGCAAATTTCGGTTTGGCAATTCAAATCAAACATTTATCTTTGACCGAAGAATTGGCAGAAAATATCGTTTCTTCAGTTTCATCTGACAGAATTGTGATTATTTGCAAAGAGGCAGAAGAAAAAATTATTGTTTCGCTGCTAAATCAAATCGGTTGGAAATCAAAAATTCAGAGCATAATTACTGAAAGTGATTTATTGAATTGGTACGAAAAAGCATTGCGCGGAAAATATTCTAATGAGTTGGGGAACAGAGTTTTACAAAACTTAATTGAAGAAATAAAAGTAGAATTTCCTGCAACAAATGCAGCAGAATTTTCAAAATTTTTGAAAGAAAGAAATTATGAAAAATTAGTTGATAAAAATTGGTAAAAACACAAAAATAAATATGGCAAAAGAATTTCATTATGAGCCAATGTTTCAGAAGGGCAAAGGCAGCGAGGAGTATTATTTATTGACAAAAGAGGGCGTTTCGACTGCGGAGTTTGAGGGCAAAACTGTTCTCAAAGTGCAGCCGGAGGCACTTACCGAAGTTGCCCGCGCTGCTATGCGCGACTGCTCGTTTTTGTTGCGCAAAGAGCATCAAAGGCAGGTTGCCTCAATACTTGACGACCCTGAGGCAAGCGAAAACGATAAATTTGTGGCTCTCACTATGCTGCAAAACGCGGAAGTGTCGGCAAAGGGCTTGTTGCCGTTTTGTCAGGATACTGGCACGGCTACCATTGTGGCGAAAAAGGGACAGCGGGTTTGGACTGATTTTTCTGACGAAGAAGCACTGTCAAAAGGCGTTTATCTGACCTACACAAACGAAAATTTGCGTTATTCGCAAAATGCGCCGCTAACAATGTATGACGAGGTAAATACAGGCACAAATCTCCCTGCACAGATTGATATTCAGGCAGTTGAGGGAGATGAGTATAAATTTTTGTTTATTGCCAAAGGCGGCGGCTCGAGCAACAAAACATATCTTTTTCAGGAAACAAAAGCGTTGTTAAACCCTGCAAGTTTGGAGAAATTTTTGGGCGAAAAACTGCGCACTCTCGGCACTGCTGCCTGTCCGCCGTACCATATCGCGTTTGTAATCGGCGGCACTTCGGCTGACATTTGCTTGAAAACCACAAAACTTGCCTCAACAAAATATTACGACACTTTGCCAACAACAGGTTCGCAGGGTGGGCGGGCATTCAGAGATTTGGAGTTGGAAGAAAAGATTTTACATTCGGCTTGGGAAAGCGGTTTTGGAGCGCAGTTCGGCGGCAAATATTTTGCGCACGATGTCCGCATTGTCCGCTTGCCGCGTCACGGCGCAAGTTGTTTTGTGGGAATGGCTGTGAGTTGCTCTGCCGACAGAAATATTTTGGCAAAAATAAACAAAGAGGGCGTTTGGGTAGAAAAACTTGAAGAAAACCCCGCTGCATTGATACCAGAAAAATACCGCAGGGCAGGCGAGGGCGAAGTTGTGAAAATCGACCTCAATCAGCCAATGTCGGAAATTTTGAAAATTCTCACCAAATACCCCGTTTCTACACGCCTTTCGCTCAACGGTACAATCGTTGTAGGTCGCGACATTGCCCACGCAAAACTCAAAGAGATGATTGACTCGGGCAAAGGGCTGCCGCAATATGTCAAAGACCACCCGATTTATTACGCTGGTCCCGCCAAAACGCCCGCAGGTATGCCAAGCGGCTCGTTTGGACCGACCACAGCGGGCAGAATGGACTCGTATGTAGATTTATTTCAAAGTCAGGGCGGCAGTATGGTGATGATAGCCAAAGGCAACCGCAGTCAGCAAGTTACCGATGCGTGCAACAAATACGGCGGCTTTTATCTCGGAAGTATCGGAGGTCCCGCTGCGATTTTGGCGCAAAACAACATCAAAAACGTGGAGTGCCTTGAATTCGCCGAACTTGGAATGGAGGCAATCTGGAAAATCGAAGTAGAAGATTTCCCTGCATTCATTCTTGTTGATGACAAAGGAAACGACTTTTTCAAGCAGTTGAAACCTGTTTGTTTAAGGTGCAAAAAATAATTTATTTTGATTAAAAATATGGCAACAAACAAATTAATATTAGGAGATTGTCTCAATGTATTACAGTCAATTCCAGATAAGTCAGTAGATTTGATATATGCAGACCCGCCATTTTTCAGCAACAGAGATTTTGAAATTCTGTGGGGTGACGAAGGCGAAAAACGCAGTTTTGAAGATAGATTTGCAGGTGGAATTGACCATTACATTAGTTGGCTAAAAGTTCGTGTGAGGCAAATGAAACGCATTTTAAAAGACACAGGTGCTATTTTTCTGCATTGCGATTGGCACGCAAATGCCAATATTCGCGTTGATGTTTTAGATAATATTTTTGGTAGAAATAATTTTATAAATGAAATTATTTGGCAAAAAATAAGGTCTTCAAAACAACAGGCAAGTCAATTTGGAAACTCTCACGATACGATATATTTTTATTCAAAAAGTGCAAAATTTACTTTTAACAGACAATTTATTCCCCTTGATGCCAAAAGATTGGACACTCACTATAACAACGTTGAAGAAGAAACAGGAAGAATTTATCAATTAGCGGATTTTACACAAGCAGGACAAGGAACAGCAAAAAAGTTTGGCGACAAAATTTTAGAGCCGCCTCGAGGCAAACATTGGATTTGGACACAGGAAAAAATTGACGAGGGAATGGAAAACAGGCAGATTATTTTTACATCAGGCGGCAGACCAAGAGTTAAAAGATATTTAGACGAGTCAAAAGGCAACAATGTTGAAGATATTTGGATTGATATTGCACCATTAAATTCGCAGGCAAAAGAACGCATTGGCTATCCCACACAAAAACCTGAAGCCCTTTTACAAAGAATAATTGAATGTGGAACAGACGAAGGTGATGTTTTTCTTGACCCTTTTGTTGGTGGAGGGACAAGCGTTGCTGTTGCAAATAAACTAAATAGAAAATGGATAGGAATAGACCAATCTGTAATGGCAATAAAAGTTACAGAAACACGCTTGAAAAACAGACAAAATATGCTGTTTGAACAACCGTTTGAAGTTTTAATTCCTACTTATGATTATGAAAAATTATTAAAATTAGACGGAAAGGAAGCAGAAATACAGATAGTTGAAGCATTTGGAGGTATTCCAAATCTTAAAGGTGGAAAAGATTTAGGCATTGATGGACATACGCAATACGGCACTCCAATTCAAGTAAAAAAATGGAAAAAATCTGTTGGTAGAGATGAACTCGATAAATTTATTACCGCTATTCCGAGAGATGATAAAGGGTTATTTGAGAAAAATAAAAAAGAAGGACAAATTTGTGGTTTTCTTATTGGTTTTGATTTTTCAAAGGACTTAATAAACGAAGTATCGCGTTTGGGAAACAAAGAAAATATTTTTATTTCGCTTAAATACATAAAAGATATTATTCCCTATGAAAATCCGCCAAAAGTTACTTTAACTGCCGAAGAATTGGAAGATTTAAAATATCAATTTGAGGCAAAAGCCGAAAGTGAAACGGGAATTGACTTTTACTCTTGGGATTTCAATCACGATGACAATAATTTTAGAGCAGATGAACTAATGGACAAAAATGGCAAACAAACCAAAAAATTTAAAGAGGGGGAACACAAAATTGCAGTGCGAGCAGTTGATAAAAAAGGACTTGACAAAATTGACAAAGTAAAAATAAAAGTTAAAAAAAATGATTAACTTTGCAAACTCAAAAAAATAAATTTAGAAATTAGATAAAAAAATAAAAAATTAGAAATTATGAATCTTACATTTTCAAGAAAAGAACTTTTAGGCAGAATGAATTATGTCGGAAAAGTGATTAACACCAAAACTCCTATTCCACTATTGGAAAACTATCTTTTCAAAATAGAAGAGGGGTTATTGACAATTATCGCCTCTGATTTGGAAACGACAATTTCTGCTACTATGCCTATTGAATACAAAGGCACAAAATTATCGTTGGCAGTTCCTAAAAAATTACAGGAAATGCTTGCTGCCCGCTACGAACCAAATGTAGTTGTGGTAATTGACGGGGAAACTCTCGAAATCTCACTCAAAACCGATAACTACAACGGTAAATGTTCCGGCATTTCGGTTGGCGAAGACGGCGAAGATTTTCCGAAACCGAAAGAACTTGACGAAACAAACCACAGTTTTGAACTTGTCGGCAGTGTTCTTTTGAGCGGTATCACAAAAACCAAATTTGCAGTGGCAACCGAAGAGGCTCGCCCCGCAATGACAGGTATTTTGTTCGACATTGTGCCTGACAGCCTTACTTTTGTAGGCACAGACGCACACAAACTCGCAAAATTTAGCATCACAGGGCAAAGCCTCGGCTTTACCGATTCCTTTATTTTGCCGCAAAAACCTGCATCTTTTATCAAGGACATTATACCTGATTCAGATGAAACAGTAAAAATCAGTTTTGACGAAAAAAACATTCATTTCGATTTGCCTGATTGCTCAATCAAATGCCGCAGAATTGAAGGCAGATACCCGAATTACAACACAGTAATTCCGAAAGATAATCCGTTTAAAGTTGTCGTTGACAGAGAAACTCTGTTGAATGCAGTTAAGGCGGTGAGCCTTTCGGGCAACGAAAATACTGGCTTGGTTAAAATTAAACTGATTGAGAATATTATTGAACTTTCTTCGCAAGATTTGGATTTTTCAACTTCTGCTGACGAAAATATCGCTTGTCAATATACAGGCGATGAAATGGAAATCGGCTTTAAGGCGAAACTTTTGGAGGAAATTTTGAATAATATCAGATGCGCGCAAGTTCAAATCGAACTCGCAAACGCTGCAAAAGCGGGAATTTTAGTGCCTGTTGAAAACGAGGAAAACGAAGACCTTGTTATGCTGCTTATGCCTATGTTCCTTAATTAATGGACTTTGTTGAAAAAATAAAAACCGAACTTTCTAATGTTTATTCAAAGCAAGAACTTGGAAGTGTTGTTTCGCTGATTTTCAACAAGTTGGCAGGAATAAACCTTACAGAAATATTGCTTTTGGATAACAAAAAACTTTCGGAAAAAGTTATGCAAAAAATTGAATCGGCTGTTGAGCGGTTAAAACTCAACGAGCCGATTCAATATGTTTTGGGGCAAACGGAATTTTACGGCTTGCCTTTTATAACCGACAACCGCGCACTTATTCCCCGCCCAGAAACCGAAGAATTAGTTGATTTAATCCTGTGTAATTGCGGGCTTGACGAAAAGCCTGTCGAAATTCTTGACATTGGCACAGGCAGCGGCTGCATTGCGGTAACGCTGGCGCAGAAACTGAAAAATGCGCAAGTATCTGCTTTCGACATTTCGCTTGACGCGCTCAACCTTGCTCACGAAAACGCCGAATTAAACAACGTTTTTGTGAAATTTTACCACCAAAATATTTTAAAAATCACCGATTTTGAGCAAAAATTTGATGTGATTGTATCAAACCCGCCTTATGTTACGGAAGAGGAAAAAGAATTTATAAAGCCGAATGTGCTTGACTTTGAGCCGCATATCGCGCTTTTTGTGTCCAACTCAGAGCCGCTTATTTTTTACGATTATATTTCAAAATTTGCAAAAAACCACTTAAAACCCAACGGCAAACTGTATTTTGAAATAAATCAAAATTTCGGCAAAAATATTGTCAAACTCCTAAAAATCAACGGATTTAAGAATGTGGAACTGAAAAAAGATATTTCGGGAAAAGACAGATTTGTTTTAGGAAATATCTAAAGTCCAAAAAATTTTAGCACACAGATGACACAGATTAGACGGATTTACACAGATTTTATTAAAAATAGATAAAACGCAGATTGTTAATTAGTTAGCAATCTGCGTTTATCCGTATAATCCGCGTTATCTGCGTTCAAAAACCTCAAAAAGCATCAATAATCGCCTTAAAGTCAGCCGATTTCAGTGATGCGCCGCCGATAAGTCCGCCGTCAATATCGGGTTGAGCAAAAAGTTCGGGGGCGTTTTTTGCGTTGCAACTGCCGCCGTAGAGAATTGAGGTGTTTTCGGCAATTTCTTTTCCGAATTTGTCGGCAATCAAAGAGCGAATGTACGCCAACATTTCCTGCGCCTGCTCGGTTGAGGCAGTAACGCCTGTGCCAATCGCCCAAATCGGCTCGTATGCAATCGCAAGTTTTTTGAAGTCGTCAGCCGACAGGGCAAAAATTGTTTCGTCAAGTTGGCGTTTTACAAAATCGTTTTGCGCGTTTGCCTCGCGTATTGCAAGCGGTTCGCCGCAGCAGTAAATCGGTGTTAAGCCGTTGGCAAAAGCCAAAGCGAGTTTTGCGTTGAGCGTTGCGGAGGTTTCGCCGTAATATTCGCGGCGTTCCGAATGTCCGAGTATTACAAACTCCGCGCCTGTCGATTTTACCATTGCCGCCGACACTTCGCCTGTGTATGCGCCTGATTCTTTGTCGCCGCAGTTCTGCGCTGCCACTTTAATCGCGCTGCCTTTGACAAGTTCGGCAACAGCCGCCAAATGAATAAACGGCGTACCAATCACAACTTCGCAGTTTGGCGTTGCGCCGTTCAAAAGTTCTTTAAGTTCGTTTGCCAAAACGATACCTTCTTGCAGGTTTTTGTTCATTTTCCAATTTCCTGCTACAATGTTTTTTCTCATTTATAAAAACTATTTTTTAAATTATTTAATTTCAATTTTTAATTTGTGAACTTTGTGCGTTTTTTTTATTTGTGTTCTTTGTGGTTTAATATTTTTTTTTACCACAAAGAACACAAAGGTTTTTCACAAAGGACACAAAGAATAATAAAATGTTATGCGTTATTTGTTTTTAATGTAATTTATAAACCCAAATTGTATCTAATCTTATTATGCCTGTTTGTTTTTTTAATATATCTGTTAAAGTTATCTCTTTGTAACTATACTCATTATTTTTCCAAACAGACAAGTAGACGTATGTGGCATCGTGTCCGTCAAAATGACTGATGACACGTTGAATTTTGTAATAGCCAGAATTGTCTGTAAAACACTCTTCTTTTTCGCTGACAGACCAACCCCAAATAAATCCAGAACCTGATGCCGAACTTGTTGCACTGACGGTTACACTATCAATAGGCTGCTGTGTATTTATGTCATAAACATAGCCTTCCAAAACCGCATCATAATAGTAAGTTCTATGTGTATCATAAGGATGTTCGCAGGCTGCAAACAACAATATTATTATTATAAATATATAAAATTTTGTTTTCATATCTAAAAAAATTAAAATCTAAAACTTGCGCCGATTGACAAATGAAACGTAAATTTAAAATATTCTTTGTTTGCAATTTCTATCGGCTGTGAAAAATGACGCGAAAGTCCAAATCCCCACCTAAAAATTGGGCGAACTTTGCCTTTGCCAGCAGCAACAAATACATTAGGCTCAAAATGAAAGTTGTTGAACGTGCAATTGATATTTTCATTTGTAACTTTGTCGCTATAATTAAAATGCACATTTGAAACAGCAAAGCGGAACGCACCGCCGACTTCCATAAAACTCCACCGCCTGCCGACATCAAACTGCACAAAACCCAAATGATAGTATGATTTATATCTCGGAACAACGGCATATTTGTAGAATTTTGCATTGGAATTGATAGCATCGCCATAGCCGTAACCGCCAAAAATTTCCATTATAATAGACGATTCAGGCATTAGATTTATTTTGCCGACACTTGCCTCAATATATTTTTGCGCATAAGGGTCTGCAATGTCCCACAACCCTTTTTTGAATAAATTTGTGTAGGTTGCGCTGCCGCTTACCGCAACTGCAACGTCTTTTGTAATGGCATAACTGCCCAAAGCGTAAAAACTGTTGGTTGTAAGCCCCGCCTGAACTTGCCCTTCGCCTTTTTTCACAAACAAAGGAGAGTTTTTTACTGGCGGAATATACATTGTGGCGCACGACTGCAACACTACAATCAAAGCAGCGCAACACAATTTTAATATGTTTTTACACTTCGGCATTTTTTTGAATTAATATTTTTTACCTACAAAATCTGAGTGAGTAGCAGTGTTTAAAAGCAATAATACAAGTTCTTTTTTATCTTCTTCCCACATTAGCAACCAATCAGGCTTAATATGACATTCCCACACGCCTTTATAGTGTCCTTTAAGTTCGTGTGCGCAATATTTTTCAGGTAATTTTTTATCTTGTGCTAACAATTCGACAACATCTAACAGTAATTGCAAATTCAAATTGCGCGAATAAGACAAATCAATGCTTTTTTTGAATTTATTAGTCATTGTTATTTGATAAACAGTATTTTCAAATTGCGCAATTTTTTCAAAAAAAGTTTTTGTAGTAATTTTTTTCGCTATCTCTTTTGCCATTGTTTCGGTGTATGAATGGTTGTTACTCTGCCTAATTTGACATCTTCCAATGCCTCGTCAAGCGGCGAGAATTTTTTGGTTGCTACTTGAGTAGCACCCGCCAAAACAGCAGAACGCAGAATGCTTTTTATTAATGTATTTCTGCCGTCATAATTTAAAGTCAGTGTAGCCATAATATTCTTATTTTAAAATTTTTAGCAAAATTACACATTTTGTTTTATCATAACCCCTCTTTTTGTTCGGTTATACTATATTAAAATGCAAAGAACAAAATATTTATATTATACCCGTATTGTATCTGAAAATTTATTTTTTATTCATTTAATGTTTGTTAATTTTAGTTACGCTATCTCTCGTAGTGCCACTGTCCGCAGAGTGTCGCATAACGAACAGCGGCTTGGCGTTCGGGCGGGACGAAGTCCGCATGAACATCAAGCTGGACACTTGCCTCGCCTGACGCCAAACCGCTTGTTGTGCGTTCGGCGTTTAGAAACATTTATCTCTTATTCTGTCAAAATTTTTCCGTCCCAATTTTCCCCTTTTGGAGTTGAATCATGTTGGTGTATCAGTTTCCATTCGCCGTTTCTACGCTCGAAACAACATGTCTGCCTTACCATTAAAGGCGGATTTTCCGTGCCGTTTGCAGGGACAATATTCCATCGTTGAACTGAACACACAATGCCCATATCTCCATTAATAAAGGCTTCCATTGAAAGAATTTCTACATTAATGGATTTCAAACTTCTGAAAGCGCTTTCAAAAATTTCACAAGATTTCTCTTTCCCTTTCACAGCGATAGGTGGGATGTCGAACCAAAGTGCATCATCAGCCCAATATTTAGTGCTTTGTTTTCCTGTAAATGATTCTGCTATTTCCTTCACGATAGAAAAAAGCATTTCTTTGTCTTTTTCAATATTTTCCGTTTCCATATTAATTTGTTTTTTGTTTATAAAAATAGTTTGAGATTCTTCATTAACAGTATCTTTTTCATTATTCTGTCCAAAAAGTTGAAAAGTTGCTCCAATTGTAATAACTATCAGTATGTTTCGAAATTTCTTCATAACTTATTGCTTTTTATTTCAGTTTTGTGTTCAAAATTTCTCCATTGCGATTGCTTTCCGCAGTATGGCAATTAAATATTAACATTATTCCTCGTACAAAAATGGTGTTGCTTGCTCACATAGATTTAATATAAATTATATCATGTTCTTTATTCCGTTGCAAGAGGAGTAAATAATTCTATCAAATTTTCTTCGGGGTCTCTCAAATAAACTACTCGCATTCACCAATCAGGCATATCGGTTGGCTGATTAATGAACGTAACTTCTTTTGCCAAAAGTGCTTTGTAGGTTTCATCTACGCTCTCAACTTCAAACGATACCATCATTTTTTCCCGGCAATCTGTCGGCTGACTTTTGTC
>JAISKN010000268.1 GCA_031260925.1 Prevotellaceae bacterium
CTTGGTAAAATTCCATTTGACAGCGTTGCCGAAAGTGCCTTTTAATTCGCTTTTCAGGTATTTGTAGAGCGGGTGCGCATCTTTGCCATTGACTTTGATTTTTGAGAACATTTGGAAACTTACGCCGTAATGCAGCAGGCAGCCGCCCGCGATTTCCTGCTCACTGCTCGGCTCTTGCTTGCCGAACTGATTGCAGGGGAAACCAAGTATCACCAAACCGCAGTCTTTGTACTGTCGGTACAACTTTTCAAGCCCCGCGTACTGAGGCGTAAAGCCGCATTTGCTCGCTGTGTTCACCACCAACACAACCTTACCTTTGTAGGTTTCCATACCAATCTCCTCGCCGCGAAGAGAAATTGCCTTGAAATCGTAAAAATTTTGTTTCATATTTTAATAAAGATTAAAGAACAAAGAGCAAGGAACAAAGACAGAAAAAAGGTGTTTTTGTTCCTTAATTAATAGTCGTGAATTTTTAATATTTTTGAAATACAAAATTACAAAATATTTTGATAACTTTTTCAAAGTTTGGAACTTTGGTAAAGTTAATTGTCATTTTACCAAAAAGCCCGCCTGCTTTTTATTATTAATGCGAATCAGGGGTTGAAATGTTTTTTTAAGGGTGCATTCCTACGGAATGCAGGTTTATATTTATATTTTTTCTACCGAGCGATGCAATCCTAACGGATTGCGGTGCAAATATGACATCATTCCGTAGGAATGAATCGCTCGGTAGAAATTAAGTATCACATATTCAGTGCATTCCGTAGGAATGCAACCCCTGATTCGCATTATTATGGTTCAAGACGTTTTTTGAATTGTAAGTAGTGTAAAATAATTAATTTTATATTACCACTTATTTTATTAATCAATAAAAAAGATAAGCAACTAAACATATATTGTAATTTACCAAAAAATATGTAATTTTGTAGTCTTGTAAAAAAGAATGTAAAATATTGATTATCAATTACAATTTTAAAAATATTATTATGAAAAAAACATTAATTATCACTATGGCAGCAATTACGCTATTTTCCTGCGCGGAAAAACCTTTAAAAACTCCTTCGATTGAGGAATTTAATTACAAAGTTGAAGAATTTGCAGATTTGGGCATTCTTCGGTATCGAGTGCCTGATATTGAGCAACTTACAACTCAACAAAAGGAGTTGCTCTATTATCTAACGGAGGCGGCTTTGCAGGGACGCGACATTTTGTATGACCAAAACGGCAAGTATAACCTTGCTATTCGCCGCACTTTGGAGGCGATTTACACTACTGCGGCGGACAAATCTTCCGAAGATTTTAAGGCGTTGGAACTTTATTTAAAGGAAGTTTGGGTGTCTAACGGCATTTATCACCACTATTCTGGCGACAAATTTACGCCTCATTTTTCACAGTCTTATTTTGAAAATGCAGTGAAAAAAGTGCCTGTTGAAAACCTGAAACTCAAAGGAAATCAGACAGTTGATGCTCTTTTGGCAGAGATTACGCCTATTATTTTTGACCCGAATTTTTTGACTAAAAAAACAAATCAGGCAGCAAATGAAGATTTGGTGCTGACTTCGGCAGGCAATTATTATGACGGCGTTACGCAGGCAGAGGCAGAGGCTTTTTACGCAAAAATAAAAGATACAACTGACTTACAGCCAATATCTTACGGCTTAAACAGCAAACTTGTAAAAGTTAATGGCGAGATAAAAGAGGACATTTACAAAGTTGGCGGACTTTATTCTGCCTCGTTGGAAAAAGTGGTTTATTGGCTCGAAAAAGCGGCAAAAGTTGCGGAAAATGATGCGCAAAAGGCTGCTATTGAGAAACTTATCGAGTTCAACAAAACAGGCGATTTGAAAACTTTTGACACCTACGCAATTCTTTGGGTGAAAGACCTCAACTCGCAAATTGACTTCATAAACGGCTTTACCGAATCTTACGGCGACCCGCTCGGAATGAAGGCAAGTTGGGAATCTATCGTTAATTTCAAAAATATTGAGGCTACCAAACGCACCGAAATTATCAGCAATAATGCGCAGTGGTTTGAGCAAAATTCGCCGATTGACAACCAATTCCGCAAGGAGGAAGTTAAGGGCGTTTCGGCAAAAGTTATCACGGCGGCAATTCTCGCTGGCGACTGCTACCCGACCACGCCGATTGGCGTTAATCTGCCGAACTCGAACTGGATTCGCGCTGCTCACGGCTCAAAATCGGTTACGATTGACAACATCGTTGAGGCGTATGACGAGGCTGCAAAAGGCAACGGCTTTTCAAAAGAGTTCTATTGGAGTGATGCCGAAATTGCTTTGGTGGAAAAATACGGCACGCTCACAAGCAACCTGCACACCGATATGCACGAATGCCTCGGACACGCCTCTGGCAAACTGCTCGCTGGCGTTGACCCCGATGCGTTGAAGGCTTACGGCTCGACAATCGAAGAGGGACGCGCCGATTTATTCGCGCTCTATTTTCTTGGCGATAAAAAAATGGTTGAACTCGGACTTTTGCCTGATAATGAGGCATTTAAAGCAGAATATTACTCCTATTTTGCAAACGGACTTTTGACGCAATTAACGCGAATTGTCCCTGGAAATAATATCGAAGAGGCGCATATGAGAAACCGTCAGTTGATAGCAAACTGGGTGTTGGAAAAATCGAAAGACGACCGCGCAGTAGAAATTAAAGTGCGTGATAATGAGCATTTTGTGGTTGTAAATGACTATGAATTACTCAGAACGCATATCGGCGAACTGCTGGCGTTAATACAAAAAATCAAATCAACGGGCGACTTTGCGGCAGCGCAAAATTTGGTAGAAAATTACGGCGTAAAAGTTGATAAAGCAATCAACGAAGAAATTCGCGACCGCTATAAAGAACTGAATATCAGACCATACAAAGGCTTTGTTAATCCGATTTACACGCCGATTTTCGACAAAAAAGGCAAATTCCTCGACCTGAAAATCGACTACACCGAAGGCTACGCAGAGCAACATTTGAGATATTCGAGAGATTATTCAAGTTTATAATTTTATGTATGTATGGGATTGATTGTAGGGGCAGGGCGCGCCCTGCCCCTACAATCAACGTTCTACAACGACAGCAAATTATACCAAATTTTCAATTTTAATCAAAAATTTATGAATAATTTTAACCCTAATTTACATCATAGACGTTCTGTTCGTTTGCGGAATTATGATTATTCGCGAATGGGATTGTATTTTATTACAATTTGCGTACAAAATAAAGAGTGTATTTTTGGGAAAATTTTAAATGGCATAATGTTTTTGAATGAAATCGGGGAAATTGTCCGTGATGAATGGTTAAAAACGGCAGAATTGCGAAAAAATGTACAGTTGCACGATTTTGTGGTAATGCCAAATCATTTTCACGGAATTTTGGAAATAACGGAACAAATTGAAAACAATTATGTTTTGTACAATAATGATGTACCCGTAGGGGCAGGGCGCGCCCTGCCCGAACAAATAAACGAAACCCGAATGTGCAGCGGGGCAGGGCGCGCCCTGCTCGAACAAATAAACGAAACCCAAATGTGCAGCGGGGCAAGGCGCGCCCTGCTCGAACAAATAAACGAAACCCAAATGTGCAACGGGGCAAGGCGCGCCCTGCTCGAACAAATAAACGAAACCCAAATGTGCAGCGGGGCAGGGCGCGCCCTGCCCCTACGGGTGCAAAAACAACGTACAACGGAATTGCCTGAAACGAGATTTCAAAATATTGGAAAAAATACGCTATCGTCTATTGTTGGGTCATTCAAATCTGCCGTTACAAAAAATATTCATAATTCGGGTTATAAATTTGTATGGCAACGAAATTTGTGGGAACATATTATTCAAAATTATGACGATTACAGTAATATTTCACATTATATTAAAAATAATCCTTTGAAATGGAATACTGATAAATTTTATATTGAATAATTTTATGAAAAA
>JAISKN010000291.1 GCA_031260925.1 Prevotellaceae bacterium
GATAATGAAGGCGAGCAGATAACTATATAATTTTGTAATATATTTAAAAATATACTTTTATGTCTAAAAAACTTTTTGATAATTTCACACAGATTTCATCACTTTCTAACCTCGAAAAATTTGTCGTAGGTAGAAATCCTGATGGAAAAGTAATGTATGCTTTAATTGAGCAATTAGGCATAGATAATATACGCGCTATTGCCGAAGGAAGATTTAATGCAATAGTTTTTGCCGATTCTACTCAGTTGCAAGCGTGGTTTAGCGGCGACTTTACTCGCCCTGACAACATCGTTCCTTCTGATTTGGTAATCGGACAAAATATCTATCTTGAGTCATTAGACGAAGACGACTATTGGGTAAGTATTTTGCCTGCAACATCTATTAATGATTTGTCAGTTTTGCCAGATGATAAAATTGACCTGTCGAATTATGTCGAAAAGATACCGGGGAAAGGGCTATCTACGAATGATTATACGACATCGGAAAAACAAAAGCTTTATGGTATTGAGTCTGGCGCGCAAGTAAATCCCAATATTGTTGCAGTCTTGAACTTAAACAGCGATACAGTGGCATTGGCTGCATCGCAGGCAGGAGTTTTAGTCAATATGATTACTTACAAAGTTCAATCATTTCCCGTTCAAAATATAGCCAGTCCGGGATATTTTAAAATTGCAACAGGTTTGAAATTAGCAGATTTTTCATTTGCTTCTACAGTTACAATAGACCAAACAGTTTCAAATATAATTTTTTCAAGTAATACGATGGATTTGAATGCTGGCGGCACATTAACCTATACTATGAGTATTGAAAGTGGTTTTATTTACATTTGCGGTTACTCAACTTTTGTATTGAATGGAACTTTTTTCTTATATTTTAGACTAAATTAGAATTAAATTTTCCAAAAAAAACAGGCGCAGCGCACCTGTTTTTTTGTGATAAAATTAGGACATTTGGACGTTTGGACACAAAAAAAGTATTTTAAAATGCAAAATAAATTATTCGCCAAAAATAAATTTGCAAACAGCCTCGTTCATTCTATCAATGAGCGAAAAATCTTTTTTGATATATTTTTCAGTAACTTTATGTGCGCTAACGTGATTTAATCCGAAAGCAACATCGCCATCGCTAAAACCGCACTTTGTTTTTGCAATAGTTGCCCAAGTGTGCCGCAGCCAATAAACAGTAATTTTTTGAATATCAGCGCGTTGGCAAATCTTTTTTAGCCCTGTATTTACTGCTCGCGTTAAATTATCGGCATTTGCGTAGCGTTCGCGAAAATTTAGCAAATTCTTTTTCCCTGAATATTTTTCAATCAAAGGTAAAATTGTTTCAGCCACTTTTATTTCAAAATACGCTTTATCGTTTCTGACTTTTTCCTCTTTGGAGCGATTATAACAAAGTTTTCCATTCTTAAACTCCTGTTTTTCAATGTTGTACAAATCAATTAAATTCATTCCTGCAAGATAAATAACCATTTTTGCAACATCTATTGAAAGTTCTTCACGCTTGCCAATCGGTATGGTTGAAATAATTTTTTGTATGGTTTCAACTTCCGCATATCGTTCTTTCGGAGTATCTGCTCTTGGAATTTTGAGTTTGCGAAATGGCTGATTGGTTATTCTGACAATATTTCTTTCGTCATCATTAAATTCATCACAACCTTCGTCAAACATTTTTTTGATGCAGACAGGGTATAACTGCTTTACCCGCGCAGTTTTTTCAAGCGATTTTATCCATTGCTGCAAATCTTTTCTTGTGATTTCCGAAAATGCAATATTTTCCTTTCTGTAATATTTTTTTAGAGAGTTAAGCGCAACTTTATAATTGCCTGCCGATTTATCTCTAAAATCGTTTCTCATTCCACTTATAAATTTTTCGGCAAAATCGGTAAAAGACAGATTATTAGCGTCTTTTTTTTCCAAATATTTACGAATTTCACCGACAGTCATATACTCGCTGTTTATCATATTTAATTTCATATAATAATCGCGGATTTTTACAGCACAATGCGCCAAAACGAAATGGTCTGCAATTTCATTTTTTTTATTCAACCCCGATTTATGCACAGTAAATTCGGTTTTGATATAATCGGAAACCGATTTGTGAGAGATGCGAATATAAACTGCATTATATTCTTTTTTTGTTCGCGATACAATTTTAAATGTTGCCATAGTTTTTGTAATTTATTTGTAATTTTTTTAGCATAAAACAGCAAAATTATTTATCTATTTTAACCGCGATAAAGCAAAACGCGGTGTATAAATCACTTTATACATCGCATTTACCTTTGTGATTCCGAAGCGATTCGAACGCTTGACCCACAGCTTAGAAGGCTGTTGCTCTATCCAGCTGAGCTACGGAACCAACAATTTTTTTTTCGGGCTGCAAAATTACTACTTTTTTTTGAATTATACTATATTTTTTCAAAAAAATATTTTAAAATCTGACGTTTTTTCTGTTTTTTTAAAATAATTTCGGCAAAATATGTTGATTTATTTGTTTTTTTTCGATAAAAAGCCGCTTTCAAACGTCTGATTACAAGCAAAGTATCTTTTTATTTAAAAAAGATTGCAGAAATTTTGTTTTTTCAAAAAAAAGCAGTACTTTTGTACTCATTATCGCGGAGTAGAGCAGTGGTAGCTTGTCAGGCTCATAACCTGGAGGTCGTGGGTTCGAATCCTGCCTCCGCAACTAAGTTTAAAAGACACCTTTTTTGGAGGTGTCTTTTGCTTTTTTGTGCCGTTAGGCACATTTTAAACAGTAATTGCATTAGTAACAAAAAAACAGGTGTCATTCCCGCGAAGGCGGGAATCTCATTTGTACATTGTAGTAAGGGGATTCCCGCCTGCGCGGGAATGACAGGTTTCTTTATTTTATAATCTTTTTTTCTTTTTGAAAGGAAAACCAATATCAAGCATTAAATTTAAAGTAAACGCATTACCATCAATAGCAGCATATTTAAAACCAATAGCAGGAATAAATACAAAACTCCCTTTAACTAATTGATAACCAATATTTGATGTTGCGCAAAAAAATATGTTGTCATTATATCTATGACTTGGCAGATATGTAAAAAAACCTACTTCTGCATTTAGATATAAACCACTTTTTTCTCTATGTGTAATTGGTACTGCCTCAATACCAGACATAAGAGAAAATCCAAAATTTCCATTATTACGATTATATGCAAAGTCTAAATCTATGGGAATGCCGATTTTTGAATGAGGATAAACTGTTATTACAAAAGGTAATTGTAATGAATTAAGGAAAGCAGCAGATAGAATACTTGTAAATGGTTTAATTCTGAATGTTCCAATATATTCGTTTTCTGGTTTTTTTTTATTAATTACAGTAGTTTTTTGTTGAACAACATTATTTTCCTCTTTTTTTGCGACAGTTTGACTTTCTTCATTTGTAACTATCGGCTTATCTACATAATTGGGGTTAAGTTTCTGAAATACAGAATCAACTGCGCCGTTTGCATACAGTATAACAAAGATAAACTCCTTTTGCTGTTTGTAAATGCGCCCATCGGTTTTTTCGGTTTTTCTGTATTTTACATATTTATCGCCGCTTTCAACTATATTTACAATTATTTTGTAACCATTGGTTAATTTTATGGTGTCTTGCGCAAATACACTTGACAACGACAAAAAGAATAATACGAATAATGTTGTTAGTTTTTTCATATATTATATTAATTTTTTTGTCTGGATTGCTTCGCTATCGCTCGCAATGACGACAAATGCTGCCCGTCATTGCGAGGTATTTCCGAAGCAATCCAGAAATATTATATTAAAACTTGTGAATTTTATGTGTTAAATTTTTATAAATTATAGAAAAAGCCTACTTCCAAACCTACATTCCAAAGATATTTTTTTATCAATGATTGCTGATAAATTTTAATTGCACCAAATCTGAATGTCGGCATTGCGCGGAGTGTAAATTTATCTGATAAATCATATTTCACGCCAAAACCAACAGTTGGAAAAATATTTATTCTGTTGTAATTTGACAAAAATCCACTTTCTCCATCACGTTGCTTGATTGTTGATACATATCTTTCATTTATTTCAGGAATAGTACAAACTTGTTTTTCGTCAATTAAAAAAGCAGTGAAAAATCCGACAGAGGCAATATAACTAAATTTGTTTTTTCCAAAAGAAAAATTTGCCTTAATCGGAATGCCAATGTAATAATTTGAATATCTCATTGTTGAAGAATATATAGGACCATCAATACTTTCTCTAACTGATACTTTCATTTTATAGCCAAAATCTGCAAAAGAGATACCTGCTTCAAGCCCAAATAATTCTGAAAAATTATACACTGCATTTACTCCTGCTGTGTAACTTAACTTTCCATAATCACTGTCAAATAATCCGCCGAAATCATAAGAAGTTGATAAAGTTCTGTAACTGAAATCGGGCGAAACAGTAGCACCGATTTGCCATTTTGAATTTTGCGCCGCAATATTTATTGAAACGCAAAGCATTAAAAAGATTGTTGCTTTTTTCATAATAAATTAGTTTTAAAGGATTAATATTTTTTGTGCAAAGATAATATTTTTTATTCTACATTTTTCATTAATCAATGTGCCTCAAGCCAGTTTTGCCCAATGCCGACTTCAACACTTATCGGCACGCAGAGTTTTACTGCGTTCTCCATTGCGTTGATAATCAGCGGTTTAATAGTTTCGAGTTCGCTGTTTGGAACGTTGAAAATCAATTCATCGTGTACTTGCAGCGTCATTTCGGTTTTGAAGTTTCCTTTTTGCAGTTCTGCGGCAATTTTTACCATCGCGATTTTGATAATGTCCGCTGCCGTGCCTTGAATTGGGGCGTTAATGGCGTTTCTTTCGGCGAAACCGCGCACGTTGGCGTTGCCGGAATTGATGTCGGCAAGGTAGCGTTTTCGGTGCAAAAGCGTCTGCACAAAACCCTCTTTTCGCGCTTTTTCTATCGAACTTTCGATGTAGGTTTTGACTTCGGGGAATGACGCAAAATAGCCGTCAATCAACTCTTTTGCCTCGCTGCGCGCGATGCCAAGCCGCTCTGCAAGCCCGAAAGCCGAAATTCCGTAGATTATTCCGAAGTTCGCCGTTTTTGCCTTACGGCGCATATCAGAGGTAACTTCGGCGAGCGGCACGTTGAAAATTTTTGCCGCCGTTGCCGCGTGAATGTCCTGTTTTGAGGCGAAAGCGTCAAGCATATTTTGGTCTTGGCTGAGGTGCGCCATAATTCTGAGTTCGATTTGCGAATAGTCGGCGGCGAGCAGCACGCAGCCGTTTTCGGCGATAAAAGCCTTGCGAATTTCGCGCCCCTGCTCATCGCGCACAGGAATATTTTGCAGGTTTGGGTTTGACGAACTGAGCCGTCCTGTCGCCGTAACTGTCTGATTAAAAGAGGTATGTATCTTTCCCGTCTTTGAATTTATCAATTTTGGCAGAGCCTCAGTGTAGGTGCTGAGCAGTTTTTTGATGCCGCGCTGTTCGAGAATTAATTTCACAACGGGGTGCTTTTCTTTGAGCGATTCGAGCGTTTCCTCGTCAGTTTGATACTGTCCTGTCTTGGTTTTTCGGGGCTTTTCCACAATTTTCAGGCGGTCAAAAAGCATCTCGCCAATCTGTTTTGGCGATGAAATATTGAAGTCGTAACCTGCCATTTTACGAATTTCTGTTTCTAACGTAAAAAGTTGATTATTAAGCAGTTCAGAAGATTTTGCAAGCGCAATATCGTCAATAAGAACGCCGTTTTGTTCCATTTTGCAAAGCACTTTTACAAGCGGCATTTCAATGTCGTAAAAAAGTTTTTCAAGGTCGGTTTCCTTCAATTTTTCTTCCAAAATATTTTTCAACTGCAAAGTAATATCGGCATCTTCGGCGGCATAATCGGCAAGAATTTTCAAATCAAC
>JAISKN010000330.1 GCA_031260925.1 Prevotellaceae bacterium
AAAAATTCTTTTATATTATTGTGTTTTGAATTATTACTAATTTTGAACGGATTTTATGGCTGGTTAATGCGCGTGCCGAAATCGAAAAAATCTTCCTCACAGTCAAAAAAAGAAGACAACACAACACAAATAATAAATGGTTTCGGCAAGTGCAACGGCTCAAAAAACAATTTCTTTAACCTTTTAAAAAAACAATAATTTACTATGAAAAAACTTTTACTTTTCTCACTTTTTGCTGTTTGCGCTTTTTCAATGGCAACTGCTGATGATATTACTTCTGCGCAAAACGGCAACTGGAACGCAACTGCCACTTGGGCTGGCGGAGTTGTTCCAACATCTTCCGACAACGTAATTATTAACCACGAAGTTACGATTAATGCCAACAATTTGGCTTGTGCAAACTTAACGGTGAATGCAGGCAAAAAGTTAAGATTTGGCAGCAACAGCACCACAAACATTTTTACCATTAACGGTAATTTTGTGATTGACGGCACGTTTGAGCAACACAACAATCAGGGTTGGCCTGTTGAAATTTACGGTGATTTTATTTTGAACAGCACTGCTGTTTACACCGCAAGCAACCAAAATGCTGCCGGCGTGAAAATCACTATGAGGGGAGACGGCGGCACAGTTATTCGCGATAGCAGAACTGCGCCGAATACAGCCTTGCAGCGTTTTATTCATTTGGCAATAAACCTAAATTCTAATGATGCCGCTGTAACTTTGGAAAGCGACCTCTATTTTTCAGAAGTAAATGCCAATTCAAGTGCTGTAACACTGACAATTAACAAGGGAATTTTAGATTTTGCAGGGCATAATATTCATTTTCAAAAATTTGGAAGTATTATTGTAAATGCAGACGGAAATTTTGCTTGGTCGCACGTTAATTGCGATTATACAGACAACAATTTACCGTCAATTTATTATGACGCGCCAACTTCAGGCTCAGATGTAAAAATTACAGGCACAATTTATATCAAAAATTTTATTGTTACGGCAGGCGATAATTTTTCTTTTCCAAATAATGCTACCTCTACCGTTTATGTTTTCGGCACTTTGAATAAAACGAACAACAATTTTAATATGAGTTCAGGAACTTTCATTTGGGGACCTGATTCTTGGTACAAATCTACTTCTAATCAAAATCAGCCTAATGGTCCCTATGCTGCCACAGGCGCAACAACTTTAACACCGAATACAGACTACGAAATACCTGATGCAATTCAAAATGTGCTTGATGATTGCTCAAACACAACACCCTGTACCGCTGTAAATCAAAATCTTACCGTTCAGGCAGAAAATGCCGTTGTTTGCGCAGGCGAAGGCACAAATATTCAGATTGTAAATTCTGAAAGCGGAGTGCTTTACGCTCTCTTTGTTGGGCAAAATCAGACAGGCGTTGATGTTGTTGGCACAGGCGCAACAATTAATTTGCCCACAGGCGTAATTTCTGCAAACACAACTTTTAAAGTAAAAACTTCTATATCAAACGATGTTTATTGCAAAAATAAAGCAATCGGCGGAAACGTAACCGTAACGCTTGCATCAGGCACAACGCCGATAGCACAATCAAACGTACAGACACTTTTCGAGGGCGAAACATACTCTATTACTCTCACAAATTATTCAGGCACAATTCAGTGGCAAAGCAGCGAAACAGAAAACGGCACTTATGTTGACGTACTAAATGCAACATCAGCACAATATTCCACAACTGAATTAGCAGGCTCACAAACGGGAATAGCCTATTTTTTCCGCGCAAAAGTTACAGGCGGCACTTGCGGCGATACCTATTCCAATCCTGTATTTGTTACCGTTTATCCGCCGTATGTAGCACCGTCAATGCCAGATTTAATCATAACAGATATTACTTGGACACCAAACCAAAACCCTGTAAATGTTGGAAGTCAGGTTATTTTTACTGCAAAAGTTAAAAATAACGGCACAGCAGATATTCCTGCAAATGCAAGTAAAACATTTGGAGTTAGATTTACCATTAACGGCACTTACACATTTTGCGACACATTCACAGGCGCGCTTGCAGCAGGCGCAGAAGTAGAATTGACTGCAAACGGCGGACAGTACGCATCAGCGGCTTGGGCAGCAGTTTTGGGAACACATAATATTGTGGCGCAGGTAGATGACGACAATAGAATTACAGAAGGCAATGAAAACAACAACACTTATACAAAACCGATTAGCGTTACTGATGGTCCAACTTGCGATTTGATTGTTGAAGATATTATTTACACTTGGGACCCGCACACAGCAGAATGTCCGCAGCGCAACGAATTAATCACTTTCAAAGCGATAATCAAAAATATCGGCTCTGCGCCATCGCCCGCAGTAACAGGAACTGTCGAGTTTTATCTTAACTCTGAATTTACCCCAAAAACAGGCACATTTTCGCAATCAATCGGCGTTGGCGAAACTATTGAAGTTGCCGCCGACCAGACTTGGGTTTGTCCTATAGGCAATACACAAACTGTTTTGGCTTGGGTTAATTCAAACGGACAAATTGCCGAATCGCTCACAAACAACAATCAGAGCAGTGCCAATATCGCCACAAACGGCGCGTGCGCCTCTGCGTTAAACGAAATTTCGATTTCCGATAAAATTTATGTAGAAAATGGACAAATTCGCGTTTCGGACAATTCTACAACAATTATTGCCGTTTATAATATTCTCGGCAAAGAAATAAGAAACGAAAATCTGCCGCAGGGCGTTTATGTTGTCAAAATAAATTCTTTTGGAAAAATAAGTGCGGGCAAAGTTTTAGTAAAATAAAAACAATTTTTCATAAATGATAACTTTTAAGTAAAACGAAAAAAGAGGTTGCAGTGATTGCAATCTCTTTTTTATTAAAAATGCGAATTACGGGTTGCATTCCTACGGAATGCACTAAATATGTGATACTTGATTTCTACCGAGCGATTCATTCCTACGGAATGATACTACATTTGCACCGCAATCCGTCAGGATTGCATCGCTCGGTAGAAAAAAACAGGAACATATACCTGCATTCCGTTAGGAATGCAACCTTGTACAAGATATTTTAACCCGCAATGACACCTAACTTTTTAGGCTTATTTAAGTTCTTAATCAAAAATAAATTTCTTTCCCAATTTTTGTTAATAATTTTTAATTTTATTAGTTATTTCAATTTATTTTAATTAATTTTGCCAAAAGACATTATACAAATAAAATGTTACTTTTTTATTATAAATCAGCAAGTTATCTAACTTGCTAAAATTGAATTAGATAAACATAAAATATATGCGTCTTACATTCATAATAACAATTTTATTTTTTTTCAACGCCAATATAGCAGCGGCATCAGAAAATCCGTTTATGAAAATGGCGGGCAAGCAATACGCTGAGTATTCGCGGGAATTGCAAACAGAATTTGAGAAACACTGGTTTCCACGCGACACGCTTGCCTCGCAAGAATTTATCCGTCAAATTGAAGAGGTTGCCCAAAAAACGGGAAGTTTGGAGTGGGCGTTGCGAGCCGAGTATTTTGAATTGTCATTGTTTGAGTTCTACAAACCTTATGGAAAAGCAAGCAGTTATGAGGAACAAATAAAATGCCGAATGGATTTGTTGGAAAGGACACAAAAAGCAAATATTATTACTTTGGAACTTCAACTTTTGAGTGATTTTATTGTCTGTTACTGTGATATGAGTTCGATTAAAAATTATGAACTTGCTTTGGAATACTGCGAATTGCTAAATCAACGAATGCAGGGAATTAGTCCAGACGAAATTCCGGAAATAAGCCATTATTACAATCAAATTGGCGATGTGCATTATTATTTTAAAGATTATTCAACGGCGATTTTTTATTTTGAAAAAACATTGAATTATAAAGAAACCGAATCTAACCAGTGGTATAGACAAGGCGCGTTAAATACTATGGGACATTGTTACCGATATGGATTCAATGACCTTGACCGTTCCGACAGTTGTTTTTATGCTATTTTACAAACTCAATATTTTCGTTACAGCGATGAGGAAAAACGTGAAACGTGGGAAGGAATTGCCGAAGGAAACATTGGTCGAAATATGATATTGCGCAAAGAATACGACAATGCTATTCCGCTACTGAAAAGCAGCATAGAAAAAACTATAAAAATCAATGATTATGCCTACGCAACACTTCCTACAATTAATTTGGCTATTATTTATATACAAAAAAACAATCTATCGGAAGCCAAACGCTATATTGATTCGGCAACCATTTTTTACTCCAAAGCGCCACGAAGCGGAAATCTATCTTTGATTTACGAAGCCAAAAGCAAATATTATGCGGCGACAGGAAACGCTGCTTTATCTATGGCTTATATGGATTCTACGCTGGCAGAAAATAATAGATTGCAAGAGCAATTCAACGCTGTGCAGATGATGCGTGTTGAACAACGAAAATATCTATCGGAACAAAAACTCAAAAACGAACAACTTAACGACTATCGCAGAAGTTTAATCATTATCATTACAAGTTTGTTGCTGATAAGTATTCTGTTTTTACGCTACATTATTTTGTATCGAAAGAAAAAAACGGCTTACCGTGAATTAGTGCGCAAATCACAGGAATGGGCAGCGGTGGATATAGATAAAATAGAAACGCAATATATTGCGCCTCTACAACAAACTGACGAACAGGAAGATAAAATCCAAAACGTTCCGCCTGACGACATAGATTTTTCGATAATGCACAATATTGAAAAACTGATAACAGAAGAAAAACTGTATTTAGACAGCACGCTAACACTTGAATCTCTCTCACAAAAACTCAACATAACACGACATTATGTATCCGCAGCCATAAACCATTGCACGCAAAAAGGATTCAATACCCTTATAAACGAATACCGTATTAAGGAAGCCATAAAAATTATGTCGAAAAAAGATGCCAAAAATTTGTCTATTGACCAAATCACTTTCGATGTCGGTTTCAATAACCGCATCAACTTTTATCGTGTCTTTAAAAAGATAGTAGGATTGTCGCCTACGGAATTTAGACGCAACGTGGAAAGTAAATAAAATCACGGTCTAATACAAAAAAGTGGTTACATTTTATAAGATGTAACCACTTTTTTATTTCTATAATGTACTTTTGCTGAAAAATTATTTATGTATCTAATTCAATTTATTAATTTATAACACTTTTTTATTATGAAAAAACTTTATCCGAGCGCGGTAAATGCGGGGAAATTGACACTTATCGGAGTTTTGTTAAGCGGCTTTATGCTGGCGAACGCCGCCGAAGAGCCAAGTTTGGTGGTGCAAGCCAAAACGGGCGGTGAAAGCGTACACGCGCTGAGCGGGGTGCGGCGCATCACCTTTGCGGGCGGCATTATGAGCGTGGTGCAAGATGCTTCGCAGAGCGACTACACGCTCGCCGACACGCAAAAACTGCTGTTTGCTATGCGCGATAATAATACGACAGGCGCGCCAAATGCCGCTGCCGACCTCGACATTGCCGTGTATCCTAATCCTGCAACAGACGAACTTTTCATAATGAATAATGAACAATTAATAATGAATAATGACGTGCAGATTTTAGACATCGCAGGCAAAATAATTTACAATTTACAATTTACAATTTACAATTC
>JAISKN010000003.1 GCA_031260925.1 Prevotellaceae bacterium
TTGTTTCTGTTTCCGAGTTCGCTGTCAAGCGATTGGCAGATTCTTTTTGCCAAATATTCGCTCGCCTCGCCAGAAAAAATTTTAAAAGGTAATTTGCAAGACATTTTTTATAATGATTAATTATTAATGATTAATTATTAATTGGTTAGTGGTAAAATGGTTATTTTTTGATTAAAAATTAATCATTTACCATTAATCATTGTTATCGCTTCCTCGTGTTTGAGTTCGGCGGCTTTTTTAATATCCTCGTTTCCGCTTTCGGTTTGCCCAAGTTCAATTTTTGCACGTCCGCGATAAAAATAGGAATTGCCTGCACTCTCTTTTTCCTCTTTTTCAGCAAGTTCTATTGCTTTGTCCATATCAGAGATACATTTTTCGTACTCTTTTGTCCAAAAATAGAGTTCGCCGCGCGTGTCCCAATAATAACTCGAACTGTCATTCAATTCCAACGCCTTTTCTATCAACTCGTCAGCCTTTTCATATTCGCCCATTTTTACAAAATTATAACTCATATTATTGTAAATCATCGCCAAATAATCAGTGTTTATCTCATAACCTTCATTCGCTATCGAATCTGATATTGAAAGAATTTTTTGATAATAATTGTTAGTTTCAGTGCGATTTTCCATTTCTGAATAGAGTTCGGCATAACCAATTAGAAGGTCAATATCTTTATTGTCAATATTATATGCGGAATCTAAATCAATTTTTGCGAGTTCGTATTCTTTCATATCTTTATAAACACCTGCACGGCACATATAAGCATTAATTTTATCGTGCGCATATTCTATATATTTAGTATATGATTGAACAGCAGCATTTAACGAATCTAATTCAATAAAATTCAACCCTTCAAGAAAATAAATATAAAATAAAGTATCGTTCATTTGCTTGCTCAAATGCAAATCTGTAAGCGATTTATCATATTCTTTTAAAAGAATATAATAGCGCGCCCTTTCTACAAGCAGCATATCAAGTTCGGCATTTGCATTGTTGATTGTTTTTGTAATGTAATTTACAACTTCTTTGTAATTTTTATGTTTATCGTAATATTGTGCAAATAAAAAATAAGGCAGCGGATTTTTCGGCGCAGTTTCAATTTTTTTCAAAAGAGTATTTTTAAATGCCATTGTGTCGAGTTCAGCACAATGAAACAAAAGCCTTTCTGCATAATCAAATTCATCTTCGTATTCTTCTATTGAATACATACTTTTGAAAAAAGAACGGTACATATAAGCATCTTCATCTGCCTGTAAATAATTGTTAATCAACAAATTACCCCTGATTTTAAATTTATATGCGGCAGCATATTCAATGTCTGTTTTCAGCACTTCGTCAATAAGATTTAACGCTTTTTCAACGGCTTTTTTGTCAGTTTTATCTGCTTTTTCCTGCTCGGAAATTATCGAACGCACAAGCGCAAGTTTTGTTGCATCATCTTTTGGATTTGCCTTTAAAACCGTGTTGTAGTCTTTGATTGAGGCTTTGTATAGGCTTGCTGCAAAATAGAGATTTCCGCGTGAAATTGTGTGTCCGAGTGCTTTTTCTTTGCTTGGCGAGGTTTTGATTGCAAGGTTAATATTTTTGAGCGAGTTGTCAAAATCTAATGCTGACTTGTAAATATCGCTCGCGATTGCATAAATTGAGTGAATACTCTCTTTGTCGCGCTTTTTGTTTGCGTTTGCCATTTGCAGCGACTTTTGAATATCGTTGTATGCAGATACAAATTTTTCTAATTCCGCATACGCAAATGCGCGCATAATGTACGGAATCCATTCGGGAACTTCCTGATATTCTATTGATTGCGAAAAAAGTTCGATAGCCTCATCGTTTTTGCCTTCGTCAAGCAAACTTATTCCCTGTGAATACAATGTTGTTTGCGAAAATGCACTTATCGTAAAAAACGACAATATTAATGTGATAAAAAAGTTTTTTTTCATAAATAAGATATTTAATAATTCAAAAATTTAATAATTTAATAATTCAAAAATTTAAAGATTTAATAATTTAAAGATTTAATAATTCAAAAATTAAAAGATTTAATAATTCAAAGATTTAATAATTTAATAATTCAAAAAAATTAACCACTAATCACTAACCATTAACCACTAATTTTTCATCTTCCACAATATAAGTTTTTGCTGGGAATTTTTCTATCAGCGGCATATTGTGTGTTGCCATAATTACGCTTGTGCCGCTTTGTGAAATGTCGTGCAAAAGCGATACAAGTTCTGATGCAATTTCAGGGTCAAGGTTTCCCGTTGGCTCGTCTGCCACAATAAGTTGCGGTGAATTTAGCAACGCCCGCGCAATCACAATTCTCTGCTGCTCGCCGCCCGAAAGTTGATGCGGGCGTTTGTAGCCTTTGGCAGGCAAACCGACAGTTGTCAGCACCAAATCAATCTGCTCGTCAATTTTTCGGCGGTCTTTCCAGCCAGTGGCTTTCAGCACAAATTCGAGGTTTTGATAAACTGAACGGTCGCCCAAGAGTTGAAAATCTTGAAAAACAATGCCAATTTTTCGCCTCAACATTGGAATATGCCGTCTGGAAATTTTTGTTAAATCATAGTCAAAAATTTTTGCCTCGCCCTTTATTACAGGCACTTCGGCGTAAAATGATTTGAGCAGCGAACTTTTTCCGCTGCCTGTTTTTCCGCACAGATAAATAAATTCGCCTGCCTCAACTGAAAAATCAACATCGCGCAAAACAATCAATTCTCTGTGGCAAATATCTACGTTTTTATATTCTATAATGTTCATTTTTTATAGTTTTAAAGTCTGAAAGTCAGTAAAATATTTTTTATCTATTCTATTCTTTATTACTAATATCGTATAGATAATTTTGATTTCTGGATTGCTTCGGAAATACCTCGCAATGACGGCATCCTGTAAGCAATGGAAGTACGTCATTGCGAGGTATTTCCGAAGCAATCCATAGAAAAATATATTAAATTACAAATTCTAATTTTTCGACAAATATTGCAAATGTGTGCAATCTGTCTATTGTCTATTATCTATCAGCGAAGCGGTCTAATGTCTATTTCTTCACAATTTTCATTTTCAAAATTTTCACCTCTTTTTTTGGGCGGTTGTTTTTGTCGGTTTCGAGTGATTGTATTTTTTCAAGCACGTCAAAGCCTTGTATTACTTCGCCGAAAACGGTGTAATTGCCGTCTAAATGCGGTGTGCCGCCGAATGTTTTGTATGTTCTGCGCTGCTCTTCCGTATATTTCAGCGGCTCTTTGGGCAAAAGAAATTTGTTGATATTTTTTTCGTAAAAATCAAGTTCTTCGTCTGTAACAACTTTCCCTGTAACGATGTAAAACTGGCACGAAGATGAGGCTTTTTGCGGGTTGATATTGTCGCCTGTGCGCGCCGCCGCCAATGCTCCGCGTTTGTGGTAATGTGCAGGAAAGAGAATTTCCGCATCAATAGTGTAGCCCAAACCGCCCGCGCCAAGAACTTTTGTGCTGTCGGCATCTTTTGATTCTGGGTCGCCGCCCTGTATCATAAAATCTTTGATAATGCGGTGAAAAAGCAGACCTTCGTAAGTTTTGTTTTTCACCAAAAGCATAAAATTCCATTGATGTTCGGGCGTGTCGCCGTAAAGCATAATTTTTATGTTGCCTTCGGTAGTTTCAATCTTAACGAAAGCGTTTTTATGCGTTTTTTCGCTCGTTTGCGCCTTTGCAGAAATTGACAAAAGCAGCATTGCAATTACAAGAAATTTGAATTTAGGCATACAGAATTATTTTTGTGCAAAAGTAATGTTTTTTTTTGATTTTTTTGATTGATAATAAAATATTTTTTTTGTAATTTTGCACCCGAAAAAAATTAATTTCAAAATTTCATATTTCAAAATTTCAAAATTGGTGTCCCCCTAATCTTGAAATTTGAAATCTTGAAATTTGAAATTGTAAATCCAAAATAAATGTTTAATATTATACTTACAGGCATAATAATTGGAATTTTGGTATCTGCTCCAACAGGACCGCTCGGCGTGCTTTGCATTCAGCGAACACTGCACAAAGGTCGGTTAAATGGCATCATTACAGGGCTTGGCGCAACTACCTCCGACTTGGTTTATGCTGTTTTGGTTGGCTTTTCAATGAATTTTATCATTAATTTTGTTAATGAATACAAATTTATTATTCAAATTGTCGGCAGTGTAATTTTGTTTATTTTCGGTTATTATATTTTCAAAAAGAAACCAAAAACTGCGCCGTCTAACGATGAAGAGCGCGGCAAAACAAACCGAAACCTGTTTAGCACCTACACATCTGCATTCGGCTTGTGTTTCAGCAACCCGATAATAATTTTCTTTTTTATTGCGCTTTTTGCACGTTTCAACTTTTTTTCGCCAGAATATTCAATTTTTCAAGTTATAATAAGCCTTGCATCAATACTTGCTGGCGCGTTTTTATGGTGGGTTTTTCTCACTTTGATTGTTGGCATTTTTCGCGGAAAATTCAAAGAAAAAGGCTTGAAAATTCTTAATTTTATCACAGGCGGAATCCTTATGGTTATTGCTGTGGCAGGTGTGATTTTAGGTCTTTTGGAAAATTTTAAAAATTAGAGTGTTTATACAAATAAAAATTGTAACTTTGCAGAAAAATCATTACTGTTATGACCGATGACAATAAAAATACGGAACCTGTTTTTGAAAATATTGAACAAGAACAAATAGACAATTCTGTTTCGTTGATGGATACGCCATTTGACCCAACGAAAATAAATATTGAAACAAAAACCCCGTCGCTTCTCACATTAATAAATCGTATTGGATGTAAAAAAATTCAACTTAATACAGAGTCATATTTCCAACGCAACCCAAACCTTTGGGATGATACCAAACAAAGTCGACTGATAGAATCAATTTTAATAAAATTTCCTCTGCCTGCTTTTTATTTTGATGCAACGGATGAAAATAATTGGCTGGTTGTTGATGGATTGCAACGTTTAAGCAGTATCAATAATTTTGTTTTCGGCAAATTAAAACTTGTAAATCTCGAATTTTTAACGCAGTTTAATGGTAAAATGTGGAATGAATTGCCAACCAATCTTCAAACTGCAATAGAAGAAACACAGATTGTCATTTATAAAATTTTACAGGGAACACCAACTGATGTGAAGTTTAATATTTTCAAACGAATTAATACAGGCGGACTTGTATTAGAACCGCAAGAAATAAGACACGCGCTTTTTCAGGGAAAACCTGCCAAATTTATTGCAAAATTAGCAACAAGTAAAGCATTTTTAGATGTAACAGAAAGAAAAATTAGTCCGATAAGAATGTTAGACCGTGATTTTGTCAATCGTTTTTTATGCTTTTATCTGCTTGGAACGGAAAAATTTGGAACAAAAGAATATGGACAGGATTTGGATACTTTTATGAGTAAAGCAATGGCAAGTATTTACACTAAATCTGATTTCGAACTCGAAAAAATTAAATCTGATTTTGAAAAATCAATGGTGCTATCGAAAAGTATTTTTGGCAAAGAAGCATTTCGAAAAGTTTATATCTCCTATAATCGACTTCCACCAATAAACAAAGCACTTTTTGATGCAATTTCTGTACAATTAGCATTATTAACAGACGAAGAACGTACACTTTTGTTAGAGTATAAAAAAGATTTCAAAAAAGATGTTTTTAATGAACTTAATAAACAAAAAGAGTTTTTCATTGCAGTTACAAGTTCAACAGGCGATAAAAATAGAACTATTTTTAGACATAATAAAATTAAAGAACTCATAAATAATAGAATAAAATGATACAATCAGTTGAATTAAGAAATTTTAAACCAATAAAGCATAAGTTTTTCCCTTTAAGAAAACTAAATGTTTTATTGGGTATAAACGGCAGTGGCAAATCGTCTTTTATACAGTCCTTATTGGCTATTCGTCAATCAAATACGTTATATAGCGGTAGTTTAACATTAAATGGCGGTAATTTTGGCTATGTAGATATTGGCAGTTCAAAAGATGTCCGTTATCAATATGCAGGAAAGGAAGAAACTATTGATATTGTCCTTAAGTTTAATGATAATGAGGAATTAAATTTACAGTTTGATTATGCAGTAGAACAAGATTATCTCAATTCAAAATCAGATTTAAAAAATATTGAGAACATTAAATCAAAAGAGGTTTTATTCAGTGATAATAAATTTCAATATTTGAATGCCAACAGAATACCGCCTCAATCTTCTCATAAAAAAAGTTCTTATGCTGTGATACATTCACGAAATATTGGAAATTATGGCGAATACACAACACATTATATAGAAACTTTTTACGACGAAGATATTTTATTTGAAAATCTGTTGCATAAAAAATCTTCTACAAACGACAGTATTACAGGCAAAACTGTTAATAAAAAACTGCTAAATCAAATCAATTTATGGCTGGGTGAAATATCTCCTGATATAAGTGTAAAAACGACTTCGGTGTCTTCTACCGAAGTGTTATTACAGTATAGTTATGTACAGCCAAATTTTGGATTTACTAATCCTTTTAAGCCAGAAAATGTTGGATTTGGCATATCTTATGCCTTACACGTTGTAACAGCATTATTATCTGCTCGTTCTGGAGAATTGATTATTATTGAAAACCCTGAATCACATATACATCCGCGAGGACAGGCAGAATTGGGAAAACTGATAGCACTTACTGCTCAAAACGATGTCCAAATAATAGTGGAAACGCATAGCGACCATATTATTAATGGCATTCGTGTAGCAATTAAGGAAACTCCTGATTTTAGAAAAGATACTATTCTCTTTTATTTTGAAAAAAAAGTAACGGACTCGGAACAATATTCAAAAATAACAGATATTGAAATTGATAGAAACGGCGAATTAAGCGACTATCCCAAAGGCTTGTTAGACGAGTGGAGTAATCAATTATCTAAATTGATTTAAAGTATGGAATTGATATTTAATGAATTAAGCATAAAAGAGTTTGCAAATCAACACGTTGCAGATGAAACATTGCAAAGTTTTGCAAAAACTGCGGCAGAAGCAAGACAAAAAGGATTTCGACATATTCGTTCTCATATAGATAAAAGTCAAATTTTGTATTCAGGCTGCAATATTTCAAAAACTTATAAAGATTTGTTATTTGGAATGATTATTACACCTTTTATTAAAGACGAAGATACAGAAATTGTAGATAATTATATTGTTGCGAATTATTATTTTGAAAACTTAGAAAATGGTTTTGAAAAAACAAGTTGCGTAGGTTTGGCTGGTGCGTATTTATATGATACTTTAAGCATAAGTTTGCCCACACATCAAGTTTGGAACAATCATAAATTACCAATTTTAATAGAGAAAAACAATAATCTTTCGACCGATTTTGTTTTCAATGTTTCCGCAAAAGAATCTTTTAATATACAGGAAATTGCTGATTTTATAGAAAATAATAGTAATGTTTCTTTGATAGGAAGTAAATTGCAACCGTATGAAAAGCAAATTGCGTTAAGAGATGACCACGGAAAAGATAAACTTCAAGAGTTTGCAAATAAAATCATTCACAACGAATATGTTGTAGAAATCATAAATTCATTACCATTCAATCCAAAGTCCGCAAGATTTATCAAAAATATTTACAAAAATGGGAAAATAGAACTTGTTCTTTACAAAGAAGATAAAGGATTAGGTATGATAATTCAAACCACAGGCAGAAATTACCGAGAAACAGAGGCAATAGCAAAGATATTAGAAGAAAAATTTTATTAATCAATTTTTAAACAATGAAAGTATATAAATTTGGCGGAGCGTCTGTGAAATCGGCGCAGGGAGTACAAAATCTCAAAGAAATTGTTGGCAAAGAGACTGATAATCTGGTGGTTGTAGTGTCGGCGATGGGCAAAACTACAAATATGCTTGAGGCTGTGGTTGGCAGTTATTTTAACCGAAAACCTGACTTGGCGCAAAATCTGCAAACGGTCAAAGATTTTCATTATCAGATTGTAGATGCTCTTTTTGAAAAAAAAGAAAATATTTATGTTAGTTTGGCAGAAATTTTTTCTGAATTGAAATCAATTCTTGAACAGAAACCGTCTTTGAGTTACGATTTTGAGTATGATAGAATTGTGTCGTTTGGCGAAATCCTATCAACAAAGATTGTGTCTGAATATCTGAATTTTACAGGCTTAAAAAATAATTTTATCGACATTCGCACCTGCCTGAAATCTGACGACAACTATCGCGAAGGCAACATCAATTTTGCGCTTTCGGAGCAGTTTGTGCGCGAAAATATGAATTTTTCCGACACAAAACTTTATATCACTCAGGGATTTATTGCGGGAACAATCACCAATCAAACTACGACTTTGGGGCGCGAAGGCTCTGATTATACGGCTGCACTTTTGGCGAGTATGCTTGATGCTGAGAGCGTTACCATTTGGAAAGACGTGCCGGGCGTGATGAATGCTGACCCGAAACTTTATACTGACGTTAAAATTATTCCGCGTTTGTCGTACAAAGAGGCGATTGAACTGTCGTATTGCGGGGCAAGCGTTATTCACCCAAAGACAGTTAAACCGCTGAAAAACAAGAAGATACCACTTTTGGTGCGTTCTTTTGTAGAGCCGGAAAAAACGGGGTCGATTATCAATGAATTTACCGAAAAAGTTGATATGCCGCCGATTTATATCAACAAGGCAAATCAGGTTTTGCTCACGCTCACGCCGCGCGATTTTTCGTTTATCGCGGAAGAGAAATTGAGTTCAATATTCTCATTATTAGCCTCTTACAAAGTAAAGGTGAGCCTGATACAAACTTCGGCAATCAGTTTTTCGCTCTGCATCGACTACAATCTGGCAACGTTCAACAAAATGATTTCCGAACTCCAAGACGACTATGAAGTGCTGTACAACACCGATGTTGAACTTATCACTGTTCGCCACTACACAAAGGAAATTATGGACAAACTTATCGGCGAAAAAACTGTGTTTGTGGAGCAGCGCAGCAGATTGACAGTGCGCTTTGTAGTGCCAGCGTAACAACTAAAAAATTAAGAACTAAGAACTAAGAGTTAAGACAGGTACTACCTATCTTAACTCTTAGTTCTTAACTTTTAACTTTTAGTTTTTAGTTTTCAGTTCTTATCGTTTTTTCTTTAACTGCCATTCTGTCGGATATTCGGTCGCTTCCTGTTCTGTGAAATGAAACAGGTAATAGCCTTTTGGATTTTTGGAAGTCGAGCCGTATTTGTTATTTTTGGCAAAAGGCAGCAGATAACCAACGCCGAACTCAATCATTTCGGCTTTTTGCAGGTGCGTTTTTACGGCGGCGGAAATAAAAATATTGTCCCAAATTCTGTATCTGATGCCGAGCCTGAAATAATTCCAGCCGTCTTCATTATCAATATTATACTTATAAAACATTGGTTTTGAGGGCGATTTTTCATATTTTCCATTAACTAAAACAGGATTTTCGTAATTTTTCAACGGATTATAAACATAAACTCCCCAATCGAAAAGCGCGGTAACTTTGCCGATTATAAACTCATTGTTTATTGAAATTCCGCCGCGAAATTTATTTTCTAATTGATTTTCAGGCAAATAATATCTTACAAAACTTTTACTTTTGAAAGAATTATCGTTCAAATCTCGCTTATCAAAAACTCCGTCATAAAAAGCATCTATTCCTGCACCGAGTGCGTACCAGTTTGCAATTTTGAAAGTTAAACCCGCGTGCAGCGAGGCGACAGGATAAATTTTGTTGTCTTTGTAGTAAAGTTCGCGCAATCCGCCTGATGCTGTGATATTTGCGCAAAAATCATAAGGCAATTCAAAAGCGGGATTTTTGTAAAAATTTGTATAAGGCGCGTGTCCAAAATAATATTTTGCCCCGATTTGTCCGTAAAGAATATTCAATCCGCCGTTTGGCTGCAAAATACTGCCGTTGCTCATATGAGAATAACCCAAATCGGCTGTAATCGAAAAGTTATCTGTGCAGGCAAACTCAAAATTCACTCCTGCGTTGAGATAAATGTTTGCTATTGAGCCGATTGTGGAATTTGCCGTTGCTGCGTTAATGCCGTTGAGAGTATCGCAACTGTTCCATCGCTTTGTGATAAAACTCATTCCTGCGCCGAATTTGAAATTCAAGTTAAAAACATTGCCTTTGACCGCTGGCACAAGCAAATACGGATAGATTGCCAACGCTTGCCCAAGAATTTGCGGATTGCCAAAATCAAGCCCGACAACACCGATGCCCCAAGTGGGAAAATTCCAAATATGCTCCCATTCTTTTTCGCCTGTGGGCTGAAATTCAAAATCGACTTCGCCGCCAAAAACCGCACCTTTGGCGGTTTGTTCCAAATTTTTGGACAACGGTAAAATTTTGCCGCCGTAAAACATTGCCCGCGCCGAATATTTATATTGTGCATTTGCTGTTAAAGTTGCAAATACTGCACACATTATTATTATGGATTTTTTCATCTGTTTATAATTTTTACAGGATTAACAAGATTTACAGAATTAACAAAAAAATATGTTAATTCTGCACATTGTGTTAATTTTGTTGATGTATTTTTTATTTGTTTAAAATTTGTAAGTTATTGAATTTTAATCATTCCCTTGTGTGTCAAAAATTGCTTTTTGTCGTGGGTGTTTCATTAGAGTTTAGTTATTAGAGCATAGAGTTTAGAAAAAATATCTGCAAAATTAAATAAAATTTTTTTATTGTCAAAAAAAGCAGTAATTTTGCCGCCAAACATTCTATACTCTAAACTCTAATAACTAAACTCTATGATTTTTGCATTAACAAAAAAAGAATTCCGAAGTTTTTTCGGCACAGCAACGGGCTATATCGTAATTTTGATTTTTTTAGTCGGTGCTGCACTTTTTTTGTGGGTATTTCCAAATCCGTACAATGTTTTGGATAGCGGTTACGCTGCACTTGACGGACTTTTTGCACTCGCGCCGTGGCTGTTTCTGTTTCTTTGCCCAGCAATCACAATGCGGCTTTTTGCGGAAGAAAAGCAGCAGGGAACGCTCGAACTTCTTCTTGCCCGCCCAGCATCAAAACGCTCAATTATGCTTGGGAAATCGCTTGCGGGTTGGCTTTTGACTATAATCACGCTACTGCCGACTTTGGTTTGGTTTATGTCGATAAATTTGCTTGCAGAGCCTGCTTTTAATGTTGATTCTGGTGCGTTTTGGGGGTCGTTTATAGGGCTGCTGTTTTTGTCGGCGATTTACGTTTCTATTGGAGTTTTTGCCTCGTCAATCAGTGATAATCAGGTAGTTGCGTTTCTGCTTGCGGCGGTTTTGTGTTTCGCGCTCTATATCGGTTTTGATTTTATCGGCTCACTTTTTACCAATGGCACAATAAGCCAATTTGTCCGCAATATCGGCATTGACGCGCACTATAAATCAATTTCGCGCGGAGTAATCGACAGTCGAGATTTACTTTATTTTATTATTGTTTCCGCAATCTTTCTATTTTTAACAAAAAAAAAATTGGAAAAACGACAATAATTTTTTCCACTAATACACGAATAAAACACAGATAATTATTATTTATTATCTGTGTGCTTTTTTGGGTAAATTTTTCCAAAAGCCGCGATATGATTTTTCTACTACTTGAGGATTAATGATTTCTAAATCAATAACCCGCGATAAAATACCGAATGCCATTGCGATGCGGTGGTCGTTGTGAGTGTTGATTTTAATAGGGGATTGCGGCTTTACACCCTTGAGGGGGGCAGGGGGGCTGCCGTTCCAAAAAAGGAAATCGGAGGAGTTTTTTACTGCAAAACCGCATTTTTGCAGTTCGTTACATAACGCTTGCAGCCTGTTGCTCTCCTTGAATTTTAAATTTTTTACGCCTGAAAAAATAAATTTAACTCCTTTTGCACAGCAAGTTACCGCCAACGCAGGCACTAAATCAGGACAATTTTTGAAGTTATATTTGAAAATTCTTTTAGAACGCAGATGACGCAGATTAAACGGATTTACGCAGATTTTTTCTGTAAAAATCTGCGTTATCTGCGTGCCTGTATTTTTTGTAATAATCAAATTATTTTCTGAAAATTCATATTTTATTCCAAAATATTTAAAAATATCTTTTACAACGCTGTCTGGCTGATAACTGTCTGGAAATAAGTTATTTAGAGTAATTTGTTTTTCATTTGAAATTGCCAAAAAAGCGTACCAAAAAGCCGCTGCACTCCAATCGGCTTCTATTAAAATTTTTTGTGGAAAATATTTTTGCGGAAAAACTGAAATGCAAATGTTATTGTCATTGCAGGCTTGACCCGCAATCGCTTTCAAACAGTTTTCATTCGATTGCGGGTCAAGCCCGCAATGACACTCAATTTTTACTCCGCACATTTCCATTATTTTTTTTGTTAATAAAATATATGAAAATGAGGAAATATTTTGAAATTCAATTTTTAACCCGTTTTCTAACATCGGCGCAATCAACATCAATGCTGAAATGGTTTGGCTGCTCACAAGTTGAGAGCATTGTAGGGGCTGGTCTCGTAGGGGCAGGGCGCGCCCTGCCCCTACACGCCCTACCCCTACTAATTTTTTGCCGACAATTTTTAACGGTAAAAATCCCTCTTTTTCGAGGTAATAAATTTCTGCGCCGAGAGTTCGCAGCAAATCAACGAGTTCGCCGATGGGGCGGAGTAGTAGCGGCTTTTCGCCTGTCAAAATCCATTCGCCCGATTTTTGCGCCAAAAATGCAGTCAAAAACCGCATCGCTGTACCAGAAAGTCCTGCGTTAATTTCAGTCTGTAAGTCGGAAAGTCTGTCAGTCTGCAAGTCCGACTTTCCGACTTTCCGACTTTCCGACTTATTGACTTTCTGACTTTCTGACTTTAACAAAGCCTGCGACAATACATTTGTATCATCGCAGGAAATTTCGGAATTTTCTAATATCTTTTTGCCGCTCAAAGCCTCAATTATCAAAAGCCGATTTACAATGCTTTTTGAGGTGGGCAAATTTATTTTTATTTCAGGCTTTGCCATAACAATGAGTTTTTCATTCCTTGCCAAGCATCTTTTAAAAATTCCATATCTGTCTGACCGCCAACAAGATAGATGATAGTTTTGTCGTCATTTACGGCAGTTTGCAGTGCAAAACGAGCAACAAAATCGAGTGGAAGGCTCATATTGTCGTAAGGCGCACGCCACGAAATGCCGAAATCGGGTGAAATTATAAAGAATTTATTTTCTTCGTCATTGATAATCACGCCGTTAGTGTCTTTTCCGCCGATTAACATCAGCACATCATCGTATTGCACAACGGAAATTTCCTCACGCGGCGAAAACCAGTTTTTACTTGCAAGATTTGCCCAATACGAGCCGTTTTCGCTGCTGAAAACCGAATTTAACAGATTGCCGTTGCTGTCTTTTCCGCCTACAACATAAACGCGCTCGTTGCCTGCGGTAGAGTTAGCAACGCAAATGCCCGCACCCTCAACAGGAAATTTTGACGGCAAAGTTGTAACATTCTCCCAAATTGTACCATTTAACTTTTTCAAAGTTAGAGTGGAATTATCTATGCCAAAAACCTGTCCGTTCATTGCAAAAAGCAGATGATTTACGCTGCCTGTTGTAGTTTCGCTTGTCCAGTTAGTGCCGTTTTCGGAAGTGTAAAGTTGTTGATTTTCAGCAATATAAAGTTTGTTATCAAGTAAAACAGTATATTTTATATCAAAAGTATTTGGAAAATTTGTTGTGCTTTTCGTGTTCCAAACCGTATCGCAGTTTTCTGAATAAAAAAGTTTTACTCCACTATTAGTTTTTACAAAAAGATTTAATGAATTTTCAAAGAAAAACAGTTTTTGCTGAACAGTATTTTCGCTATAAATTTCATCTTCTAACGGGTCCCAAACGTACAAATCTGGGTCTGCCTGATGCACATTCAACACAACTTTAAAAGTTTTGGTGTTTTTTTTGTCCTGAGACGTAACAGTAATTCTCACAGTGTCAGAAAAATCAAGTGTGTCAAGTGTGGTTGTACTGTAAGTGATTGTGTCATTGATTTTTATAGAACTTGCGGTATTTGTGCCGATTACAGGCACAAGCGAGTCAATTCTTGTCAAAAATTTGATAGAATCAACATTGTAAATTATAAGATTAATGGTGTCAATCGTAAAAGTTGTTGTTGGAAAAGTTTCTGAAGTGCCTGTTTTAAGCGAAAAACTTATGACATTTGCATCGTCTGAAAGGTCTGCACTGTTGTTTCCCAAACACGAACTAAATATCAGACTTACAGCGATTAACGCAGGAAATAAAATTTTATTTTTTAACATAAAAAGAAATTTATTTTGTGAATTTTTTTGCATATATTTTAAAACGGCAAAATTACAGATAAATTGTGAATTGTGCAAATTTTTTATTTTGGAAAAAAATATCTAATTTTGCAGGCAAATTTTTATAAATGAGTAATACAGTCATAATTAAAAATTAATGTTATTATTTTCTTTGCGACTTTCCGTCTTCGCGACTTTGCGTTAAGAAATATATTTTTTGAACGCAAAGACGCAACGGCACAAAGACGCAAAGTATGACAACAATTTTTTCTTTGTACTTAGAAAGATATTATCTTTGCTCTTTAATCTTTTTTAACAATATGAATACAATTCAACTTTTAGACAAAAAATTTGCTTTGTCGATTTCAGAAGAGGAAATCTTGGCGGCGATTGATGGCGTGGCGCAAAAAATGAACGCCGATTTGAAAGACGAAAACCCGCTTTTTGTGGCAATTCTCAACGGTTCGTTTATGTTTGCAGCCGATTTGATGAAAAGGCTTGATTTTCCTTGCCAAATTTCGTTTGTGAAACTTGCCTCGTATCACGGCACGACCTCGTCAAACAACGTTTTGGAACTTGTCGGGCTGAACGAAAACCTCGCAGGCAGAACGGTGGTAATTGTCGAAGACATCGTAGATTCGGGCTTGACAATGACAAAAGTTATTGATTTGCTCAAATCGCGCGGAGCAGGTAAAATATTGATTTCCACGCTGTTATTCAAACCAAGCGCACTCAAACACGATGTCGAACTGCACTATGTGGCAAAGGAAATTCCGAACGATTTTATCGTTGGCTACGGCTTGGACTATGACGGATATGGACGAAATTTAAAGGAAATTTATACATTATGCGAATCAGGTGTTGAAAGATAATTTTTTGAAAAAAATTGTAATATTCTGTAAAACAAAACCTGATTTTTACCTGATTTTTCTTACTAAACAACCTGAGTAAAGGAAAAATCGCGTACTTGGCAACCTGATTACCTGATTAAAAAGGTGAAAAATCAGGTAAAAATCAGGTTTAAACAAATGATTTACATAATTTTAGCCCCTGATTGGCATACATTAGTAATTTAAATATAAATAATTGTAAAAAAAACAATTTTGTAATACTTTCGCTCTTAAACACCACTCTAACAACTTATGTTAGTTACAATGAAAGTAAATTGCAAACGTCTTTTTGGCGTGTGTGATTTCTTATGTAACAGGTTGTGGTGACCGAAAGAGCGGGGTATTACACTCGCTTTTTTTGCTTTAACAAAAACAACACTATGAAAAACGACATTCACATTGGAAATTTTATTAAACAAAAACTTGTTGAAATGGGTCATTCTGTTTCGTGGCTTGCAAAACAAATGAATTACGACAGGGGCAATTTGCATAAAATGCTTGAAAATAAAGATATGAATACGCATATTATAAGACGTATTCTGTATGTTCTTAAATACAATTTTGTTAAGGAAATATCACAACACGCAGACGAAATATTAGCCGAACGCGATGTAAAAGTTACAACAAAATGATGTAAAAATTACATCGTAAAAATTTTTTCATTAAGAAAATAATTAAAACCTTTGCAGAGTTATTTTTTATTATTAACTTTGCCCCGTCAAAAGGGCAGCAAAATATTTTTATCTATGAAAAAAATATTTTTTTTCGCAGCAGCCGCTGCAATTAGTTTAGTTGCTTGCAACAAAAGTGAAACGGCGTTAAAGACGCCTATACAAAAATCTCCTCAAAAAGTAGATTTGAGTTCCATAAATGACGGAAATCGAATTTTTACTGATGAGCAGATTGAACAAATTGGAATAATTCACAATCAAACAGTAATTGATTTTGTGAATAATTTTAATTACAACACCGATAACATTTATGCCGAATTTGTTAATCAGGTGTCACAGTGGGACATTTCACCAATGGAACTTGCTAAGTTACCTAATGGTGTTTCAACCTCTGAATATTACTATGAGGTAATAAAGGCTAACCTTTCCGAAAAGGCACACGCTTTCATTTATGGTGTTGCTGATAATTTTATCACGTTTAATAACGTGAATGATTTGGCAGAATATATTGAATTGCAGAAATCTTATGCAAAAGGAATTTTTAAAGGTGCTGAATTAGATATAGTGCTTACAACTTTAACAGTTTATAAATATTCTGCAAAATTATGGTTTGATACAACAGAAGGCGGAATGGGACTTATTGATGTTTTTTCAGAAAGATGTGGCATAACAGGAGTCGAGCAAGCACCTGCAAATAGCCTAATGAAAATATCTGAGAAAAAGAAACAGGCAATAATAGCTTGTTTAGTGGCGGATGGAAATGGTGCTTCAGAGGCAATAGTTGTGGCAGCAATAATTGTTGCTTGTGGCGTAGAATTAACTCCAGCGGCTATTGCTGCAATAGCCATTAGTGCTGGAGTGTCATCTATTAGTAAATTGATTGAAGTTGTTAAAGCCCATTATGTAGTTGTTGGTCCCGTTGAACCTGACGAACCTGACATAGTTATAAAATGGAAAGACTATATAAGAGTTGATGGAAAACTTATTGCACTGCCATTAATTAACCCTTATTTTCAATAGAGAATATTAATTAAATAATTTTATAAAACAAATTTATTATGAAACTCACAAATTCAAAAAATCAAGGTCAGTATGCAATTCTTTTTGGCATTCTTTTGGCTGCTATTTCATTTGTCTATGACATCTACAAAGGTTGTTATGAAAATATTTCAATAACAACAGCAGATGTTAATCAGATTTTATTAAAATCTGTTATATTGGGGCTTGTAGTTGGTGTTTTGCTGTTTTTATTGACAAAGAAAAGCAAAAACGAACAACAGGAAAAAGGCATTCCTATTAAAAAAGCCCACAGAATTATTATGCTTTGCGGCTTATTGATGGTTGCTTGCGGTACAATATTGTACTTTAATCATTGGCAATTTGCATATATTGTTTTGTGGGTAGGTGCATTGGTTTTAGTTGCTGAATTTGTAATTATGATTTATTATAATTGCAAAAAGAAAAAAGCAAAAGAAATTGAAAATTGAATTTTAAAAAAGTGCAGAAATTATTAAAAAGTTTCTGCACTTTTTTGTACTTTTGCACTTTAAATCAACACATCAATAAAAATGAGAACAATAATTTTATTCGGTGCGCCCGGCTCTGGCAAAGGCACACAAAGTGCATTAATTGCACAAAAATCGGGTTTTGCACATCTTTCCACAGGCGATATTTTGCGTGCGGAAGTTACCTCAAAATCGGAATTGGGCATTTTGGCAGAAAGTTATATGTCGAAAGGCTCGCTCGTTCCTGATGAATTGATTATCAATATTTTAGCCAAAAAAATTGATGATAAAAATTCGCCAAATGGAATAATTTTAGACGGTTTCCCGCGCACTATTGAGCAGGCGAAAGCGTTGAACGAAATGTTGCAGGAGCGCAACGCCAAAGTTGATGCGCTGATTGACATTGAAGTTGAGGAGCAGGCACTTTTTGACCGCCTCGTGCTGCGCGGCGCAACCTCAGGCAGAGCAGACGACACACCCGAAACAATCAAAAAACGTTTCAACGTTTATAAAGAGCAGACCGCGCCAGTAAAGGAATTTTACAGAGATTCCAACTGCTATTTTTCGGTAAGCAACAACGGCACTGTGGAA
>JAISKN010000130.1 GCA_031260925.1 Prevotellaceae bacterium
ATGATGGTGGCTGCTCAGCGCATTTTTAACGATAAAGAGCGCAAAAGCGAAAGTTATCAGTCGTGCGAAGATGCGGTAAAAAAAATCGCTGCCCGAAAAGAGAGCGAAGTCAAGCGTTATCAAAAACTCTACGGCGTAAATTGTTTGGACTTGACAAATTATAATTTGCTTGTTGATACCTCGTTTCTCACGCCGCAAGAGGTTGCAGACATAATTTTGAGGAAATTTGAAATTTGGCAAGGTGATAATAATAGATAAAAGTCATTCCGCCGAATTTTCTGTTTTTCTGCACCCAACCCGCAAGGGTAACGCTTTGATTAAGATTTTCGAGGCGAAGTTCGCCGCAAGTTTTAGTTCGTAACATATATTTTAGAGAGTTTATTTTTTATCAATTTTAGAAGTCCTCATTAAAAAAGAGCGTGCAAAATTACAAAAAAAAATCGTAAAAAAACAAAAATACAGACTAACATTGTTAATCTGTATTTTGTACCCAGACTCGGGGTCGAACCGAGATGGAAGTGAATCCACTGGTGTTTGAGACCAGCGCGTCTACCAATTCCGCCATCTGGGCAATAGGTTAAAATTTTTTGGTAAAACGGACTGCAAAAGTACAACATTTTTTTTATTCTACCAAATTTTTTATAATTTTGCAGAAAAAAAATTAAATATGCCGCAAAGACTGTTTTTAATTGGGTTTATGGGCTGCGGAAAGAGCAGCACAGGGAAAAAAATGGCGCAAAAATTGGGTTTAAATTTTGTTGATACAGATAATTTTATCGAAAATCGTTACCAAAAAACCATTTCACAGTTGTTTGAAGAGGTCGGCGAGGCAAAATTTCGCGAGATTGAACATAAAATTTTGCTCGAACTCGCCGAATTTGAAAATATTGTGATTGCAACAGGCGGCGGAATGCCCTGTTTTTTTAATAATATGGAAATTATGAACGCAGCGGGAAAAACCATTTACCTGAAACTTCCTGCCGCAGTTCTTTACGAACGATTGAAAAAATCAAAAAGCAAACGCACTCTTTTAAAAAATATTCCCGAAACCGATTTGCAAAATTTTATCGAAAAATTATTACACGAAAGAGAGAATTTTTACAATCAAGCGGAAGAAATTATTAGTGATTAATGATTAGTAATTAGTAATCAGTTATTAGTTATTAGGGAACTTCTAATAATTGACAAAAAATCAAAAGTAGGTGTCATTGCGGGCTTGACCCGCAATCGCTCGCAACTGTTTTTCAATCGATTGCGGGTTGTCATTCTGAACTTGATTCAGAACCGCAATGACACGAGAATTTTATTTTATTCGTGCATTCGTGGCAAAAAAACAATTTTTAGCCTATTATTCGCATTAATCATTAGCCATTAATCATTAAAAATTATAAAAAAATGACAACTTACGAAAGCAAAATTACAACAGTTTTCAAGCCTCAAAGCGAAGTTTTTGAGCAACTTTCCGATTTGCGCAATTTGGAAAAATTCAGGACGCAAATACCGGAGCAATACGATTTTACTTGCGAAGAAGACTTTGTCAGCGTAAAAAACACGCCATTCGGCAATGCAGTATTACGAATTATTGAACGCGAATGTCCAAAGACGCTAAAATTCACGCTTGAAAATATGCCCATTCAGGCAAATTTATGGGTGCAACTCAAAGAGACCGCGCCTTCGGACACAAAACTGAAAATTACGATAAAAGCCGAAATTCCTTTCTTTTTAAAGCCGATGATTGCCAAAAAATTAGAAGAGGGAATAAACACAATGGCGGAAACTTTGGCGTTTGCACTTAATAAATAATTCACTGATTTTAAGGCATTTAGAAAGTTTTTACAAAAAAAATGCTTTTAAGTGAAATTTTTTTTGTAATTTTGCATAAATTTATGTAAAAGAACAAAATCACGATGGAACCAACGAGAATTCTTTATATCACGCAGGAAATCAGCCCGTTTTCGCCTGAAAATTTAGTGTCGAACATTTGCAGGGAACTGCCGCAGTTTGCCCAGCAAAAAGGCTATGAAATCAGAATCTTTATGCCCTGTTTCGGCAACATTAACGAAAGGCGCAACCAACTGCACGAAGTGCAGCGTTTGTCTGGGCTGAACATTATTATCAATGAATCAGACCATTCGCTTGTTATCAAAGTCGCCTCAATTCAGGCGGCAAAAATTCAGGTTTATTTCATTGACAACTATGAGTTTTTCAACCGAAAAACGATGGACAAAAATGAACGCGGCTTGAGTTTTGAAGACAATGACGAACGCTCGATTTTTTACATTCGCGGCGTGTTGGAAACAATCAAAAAACTTCGTTGGACACCTGATATTGTGCATTGCCACGGTTGGCTTTCGGCTATTGCGCCGCTGTTTATCAAAACAGCATACAATTCAGACCCGTTTTTTAGAAATTCAAAAGTGATTTATTCGCTTTACAAAGACGAATTTGCAAACGAATTGGACAAAAATTTGCATAAAAAACTTATGCTTGACGGAGTAAAAGACTCTCACGTCAAAAACTTTAAAAATTCTGTTCCAAATTGGGAAAACATTACAAAATTAGCGATAGATTTTTCCGATTATGTAGCCGAAGGAGTTGAAAATTCAAAAAAAGATTTTGAAGAATATACGAAAAGCAAGAAAAAATCGTTTATTCCTTATTCAGAAGATTATAAAAATGTTTTTTACGAACTTTATCAAAAAATTGTTCCGCCGCAGAAAGAGGAATAATTTAATAACTAATAGTTAAGAACTAAAAACTAACAGTCATAAATCAGTCATTATTAGATAGTTATTGTAGAATATTTTGCTATTTTTTTATATGCAACTTAACATTAGCATATTTTACAAAATTATTCATTTTAGAAATTTAGAGTGAAAAATAAAAAATAACTTCTCTAACTTCTGTCTTCTTAACTTCATTGTATTAAAATATAAGCAAATGAACTAAAAATAATGTAAAACATTTGACTGTCAATACTTTTTACTTTCTACTAAAGCACTTTCTACTAATTTTTAAACAGATGAAGAAATATTTTTTCTCAATAATAATTTTGTTTGCAACGCTGATTTTTTCGGCTTGCACCAAAGACGATACAATGGGAATTTCCATTCAACCGCAGGAGGACAGAATAAAAGTTGTGGTTGATACCTTTATGGTTGCCTCGCAGGATTTTCACGTTGATGCTATCTCGGCACAGTGCTACGATTCGCTTTCGATGCTTTTTGGCGAATATTACAGCGCAAAATACGGCAGCACAAAAGCCGATTTAATCGTGCAGTTTGCGCCGCCGATTGATGCTGATTTTCCATACGATTCTATAAACAAGGCAGAACCAGATTCTCTTGTAATGGTAATGGGTTATAAAGCGTGGGATGGTGCAGCAAATGAGCCGTTTGAGGTTTCGGTTTACGAACTTGACAACGGCACGCCCGATTTTGACACTCAATATTTTTCAGATTTGGATATTTCACAGTTTGCCAGCAACAATGCGCCGCTGCTTGGCAGTAAAATTGTTTCTGCACTTGACCAAACTTTGGGAGATTCCATCACAGGAGTTGCGGGCTATATGCACTCTGTGCATTTTAAATTTGACGATGATTACACTCAAAAACTGTTTAAACTTGTTAAAGACAAAGTCAATAACACAAACGATTTTTTGCGTGATTTTAAAGGAATGTACATCACAACCACCTACGGACAATCTACAATGCTTTATCTGTACGGCATTGAAATGAGGCTTTTTTATCATTACAAAAAATCGGAAAATGGCAAAGACACTGTTAATGTAAACAATTATATAAATTTCCCTGCAAGCAAAGAAGTTCGGGTGTTGAATAAAATCACGCATCAAAATATTGAAAACGTTATGAATAAGCGCGACAGCGTGAATTATATAAAATCTGCCGGCGGCATTTATCCAAAACTTTCTTTGCCGATTGCAAAAATAATGCAGCATAAACGCGACAGCATCGGTGATAAAATTTTCACAATCAACAGCGCGATTTTGTCTGTCGAGGCGACCGAAATAGACACCACTGCAAACAAAATGTTCATTCCGAACGTTGTAATGTTGATACCCGAAACCGAGTTAGATTATTTTTTGAAAAACAACAAAATATATTTTGCAGGCGACAGCGCAGCCGTTTATACCTCGTATAACTCCACAAAAAAGGAATACACTTTTGACGTTGCGCGCCTATTAAATTCGATAATCAGAAAAGAGGAAAAAGAAAATACAGGCATCGAAACTTTTAATTTGGTAATGATACCTGTTGATATGATTTCGTCAAACGAAGTTCGTCCGCAAAAATACATTCGCGCCGCCACCATTCGCAGTTCGCGCAGCGAACGCTCGCCAATGAGGTTAGAATTGATTTACAGCGGATTTTGAGGAACTAAAAAAAGCACGCAGATGACACGGATTAGACGGATTTTCGCAGATTTTTACTAACAATAAATTAGATAAAACGCAGATAATCAATGTTTTAATTATCTGCGTTTATCTATTAAATCAGCGTTATCTGCGTGCTAAAAGACTTTTTGAATAACCTCTTTCTGTTTTTTACATTAGTCGTAAAATAATTTATAATTTACAATTCACAATTTACAATTAATTTGTACCTTTGCAGAAATTTTTTTTAGAAAATGAAAAAATCCGTTCTTTCTCTGGTTTTTATTTTGGCACTTTGTCCTGTTTTTGCAGATTGCGGAGGCGATTCTACTTGGACAAAATATTTTGACGGAACGTTTTTTACAACAACAAAAACGGTTGTAGTTTCCGATTTTGCAACGGCACACAAGGTTGAAAACAACTTTATCAATCAGTTTAACAACGATTTCACGCAACTTTTTTTGTGGGCGTTCAAAGACATCGGCGAAAGCAACGACAAAGACAAAAATGCGTTTCTGGTAGAGATAAAATCAACAAAACTTGACAAAATGTCAGGCGTTACCACAATCACCGCCGATGTGATTGTGCCAGGCATAAAACGCTTTAAAGACGTGATTATCAAGGCAAAAATAGTTGAAACAAGCGACAAACAAACTTTTTCAAACGTTTTTATTGACGTTCATTATTCAAATATGTTGCTAAAAAAGGCGTATGGCACTGTTTTTGTAGAGAAATGCAGCGATAGCGAAGTGAAAATCTCTGCAACTGTTTCGGTACGCTTTGGCTGGTTTTTCAATATTTTTGTAACAAAAAAAGTTTATAAAGATGTGGTAGAATGGCGTTTGGCAAAGATTTTACAGAATATAAAAATGGTTATACAGTAGTTATACAATGGTTATACAGTGGTTATACAGTGGTTATACGATGGTTATACAATGGTATACGATAGTTATACAATGGTTATATACCAAATAAACGATGTATAACAATAGTATAACGCGAAGCGAATAACTATTGTATAACACAAAGCATAAAAAAAAATGATAGAATATTCAAAAACATTAAAAAATATTTTACAGTACAGCACAGAAGAGGCAGAACGGTTGAAGCACCGTTTTGTTACGCCTGAGCATTTTTTATTGTCGTTTTTCAGATTGCCTGATTGCAAAGCAATGAAGATTTTGTCCGATTTTTCGTTTAATTACGGCTCGGCAAAACAGACAATCGAAAAAGAACTGTCATCTTCAATCGCTTCGGAACAGTCATCACCAAATATTTTAATGAAAGAAACAGCAGAAAATGTATTGCGCATTGCCGCTTTGGAGGCGCGCAATATGCAAAAGAAAAAAGTAGATACAGGAGATTTGCTTTTGGCAATTCTCAAAGAAAAAAACAGCATTGCAGCAACCGAACTCGAAAGTCAAAAAGTTCAGTATGAAGTGCTTAAAGATACCGTTATTAATAAAAATATTGCGGTTAAATCCCGCTTTAATATTGATGAAGACGAGGACGAAGAGGACAAAAATTCAGATAAAAAAACCAAGAAAAAGCCCACTGAAAAAAGCGAAAGCGATACGCCCGCGCTTGACAGTTTCGGCAAAGACCTGACCGCTGCCGCTGCTGGCGACAAACTCGACCCCGTCATCGGGCGCGATGATGAAATTGAGCGCGTTGTGCAAATTCTCAGCCGCAGAAAAAAGAATAACCCGATTTTGATAGGCGAGCCGGGAGTCGGCAAAACTGCCATTGTAGAAGGGCTTGCGCTCAGAATACATCAGCGCAGAGTGTCGCGCGTGCTGTTCAACAAGCGCGTTATTGCGCTTGATATGACTTTGCTCGTGGCAGGCACAAAATATCGCGGACAGTTTGAAGAACGGCTTGAACAGGTTATCAAAGAACTCGAAACTCACACCAACATCATACTTTTTATTGACGAAATTCACACGATTGTGGGCGCAGGCAGCGCGTCAGGGTCGCTTGATGCTGCAAATATTTTTAAACCCGCTCTTTCACGCGGCGAATTACAGTGCATCGGCTCAACAACACTCAAAGAATACCGCGAAAGCATCGAAAAAGACGGCGCATTGGAACGCCGTTTCCAAAAAATCATAGTAAATCCTACCACAGAAGAGGAAACAATTACTATTCTTGAAAATATAAAAAATCGTTACGAAGAACATCATCAGGTTGTTTTTCCAAAAGAAACGATTGAGGCGTGTGTCAAAATGACAGGTCGCTACATTTCTGACAGATGTTTCCCCGACAAAGCCATTGATGCAATGGACGAAGTCGGCTCGCGTTTGCGCGTAACGAATATGAAAGCCCCTGCTGACGTTGAAACTTTGGAAAAAGAACTCGACGAACTCGAAAGGCAAAAAACTGAGGCGGCAAAAACGCAGGCTTATGAGCAGGCAGGAGTAATTCGCGATAAAATTATTGCATTAACAGCAAAACTTGACACCGCAAAAAAAGAGTGGAACGAAATCGAAACCGCAAACCGCATTGTTGTTTCTATAAAAGACGTTGCAAAAACGGTTTCTATGATGTCGGGCGTGCCTATAAAACGTTTTGAGGCATCAAACAACGAACGGCTTATAAAAATGGGCGAAGAACTTGGAAATCAGATTATTGGGCAAAATGTTGCAGTAGAAAAAGTTGTTAAGGCAATTCGCCGCAACAGCACAGGCATTAAAGACCCAAACCGCCCAATCGGCTCGTTTGTTTTCTTGGGTCCGACAGGAGTAGGCAAAACTCTTTTGGCAAAAAAACTTGCCGAGTACGTTTTCGGCAGCGAAGATGCGATTATTCGCGTTGATATGAGCGAATTTATGGAAAAATTCAGCGTTTCGCGTTTGATTGGCGCGCCTCCGGGATATGTCGGTTACGAGGAGGGCGGACAACTGACCGAAAAAGTGCGCAGAAAACCGTACTCAATTCTGCTTTTAGACGAAATCGAAAAAGCGCACGCAGACGTTTTCAATATTCTGCTGCAAGTGCTTGACGAAGGCAGATTAACAGACAGTTTGGGCAGAAAAATCGACTTCAAAAATACGGTTATAATTATGACTTCCAATGTCGGAACACGCCAGTTAAAAGAATTTGGGCGCGGCGTAGGCTTTAACCTGCCTGACGAAAAAGCCGATAAAGAATACGCAACAGGCGTGATGAAAAAAGCGTTGTCAAAAACTTTTTCACCCGAATTTATCAATAGAATTGATGATGTTGTCTATTTTGAACAGTTGGACAAATCTTCATTATTTAAAATTATAGATTTGGAAATCAATAATTTAACAAAACGATTAGACACACTCGGCGTAAAACTCGAAATTGCAGACGATGCCAAAAACTTCCTTTTTGAAAAAGGCTACGATGTGCAGTTCGGCGCGCGCCCGCTAAAACGCGCCATTCAAAACTACGTCGAAGACACGGTTTCTGAGGCAATGCTTTTAAACAAACTGCCAAAGGACAAAGTAGTTTTGATGCTGAATGAAAATAAAGACGGATTGAAAATAAACAATCTTTTGGAACGCTGATAACGCTGACTTAACAGATAAACGCAGATAATTTTTTTGATTATCTGCGTTTTTTTGTCTTGAACCTCGATTTTTACAAGATTAATAAGATGCTCAAGATTTTTTATATCCTTATTATGAGCATTTAATAAGGGTTATATGTGTGTATTTTCGGACTACTAAGGTTAGCATAGAAGGCGGGAATCCCATTTATACAATGAAGTAAGGGGATTCCCGCCTTCGCGGGAATGACAAGTTCTTTTTTTTCTATTCTTTTATAATGCTGCCAGAACCAACTGAATTAAGATTTTGAACTTTTACACTGTTTTTGTAATGAACATCGCCTGAGCCAAATATCGTTGTTTTCAGTAGATTTGATGCGTTGCACATAATATCGCCTGACCCAAATATTTGTGTGGAAACTGTATCGCACTGAAAATTGTATGCCGCAATATCTCCAGAGCCATAAAGATAAAATTCGCTTGAAACAGATTTTCCGTTCAATTTTATATCGCCAGAGCCGTTAAGATTTATAACCGAATTTTTACATTCTGTAAAAACATCAATATCACCTGAGCCGCGCAGCCTGATTTGCAGTTTATCGGCAGTTATTTTTGCAAATTTCAAATCGCCAGAGCCTTCGCAAAGTACGTCAATCGTGTCTGTTATAAAGGCATTTATCACATTGAGCGATGATGAGCCGTTAAGATTAATTCTTTTTACTTTATTTGTATAAACAATTAATTTTATAGGCTGCGTTGGGTTAAAACTGCTATTGCCTTGCGGAAAAATTTCAGCATCTGCGCGAGTGCCATAAATATAAGTGTTTGTAACAATTTTTTCTAAAATATTAGAATCGCCAATAAAAACTATGCCAGATTTTCCACTTTGAGTATCAAATTCAATATTAAAATCTATTCCGCGAAAATCAAGATTATTGATAAATTTACCTTCGTCAAAAAAATCTTCGTTTTTAATAATATTTCCATCGCCTTGAATTTCGTTATTAAAATAGGAAACGCCCCAATGATGCCAATTTTCTCTATCTCGGAATTGTTGCCAATTCCAATCTGCGCAAATTAAAAGCGCAAAAGACGACAGCCAAAGTATTAAACCAATGATTGGTACTGATTTATGCACAGGTTTCCATTTGAAAATTGCCGACACAATGGCGTAAAGTATTGAAACGAGCGGCACTCCGATTAGCAGACAAAGCCCTGTTGTTGCCAAGGCAGGGTGCGCCACCAAAACAGAATCGAAAGTCCAGGGCAAAAGTCCGCCCAAAATGCCTGTGCTAACGCCAAAAATCGTAGCAATCAGCACGATAATTACTATTGC
>JAISKN010000135.1 GCA_031260925.1 Prevotellaceae bacterium
AATGCCGCATCAAAAGCAACCATAAGGTCAGAGAGGTCTGGGATTTCATCAAAAATCAATAACAGCACATCTTGATTTGCGGGGTCTGCGTTAGACGCAAAACTCAAATCATCTTCCGATGCAAGCGTAAATGTAAATGCCTTAACTTTAAAAGTTAAAAACGGCATTGACGGGTCTGGCGCAACAGAAAAGTCTTCTGCTGTAAAGGTCAAAGCCTCATCATACGGCACTGTGATAGGGACAATGTCCGGCATATCCAAATCTGCAGGCAGATTTTGTTTGCCCACGTTCTGAAAAAGAGATTTTTCTCCTTTTTCTGACGTTTTTTTCGAGAAACTGCTTGACAAATGATTAGTTTTTTTGTCAATGTTTCTGTAATTTCCATTCTGACCAATCGCCGAAGAACTAACGGCAACAGCCAATAAAATAAGTACAAGTTTTTTCATAATAGATAAAGTTTTAAAATTAAAAAATAAAAGTTATTTATGTGGGTGCAAATTTACTGAAATTTTTTTAAAAACAAATAATTTTAAAAAAAATTAGAAAAATAATAGAAAAACAATTAAAAAAACAGAATAAAATGAAGAAACCTGTCATTCCCGCGCAGGCGGGAATCTCCTTACTGCAATGAAAATTGGAGATTCCCGCCTGCGCGGGAATGACACTTGCGAGCGATTGCGGGTTGTCATTCTGAACTTGATTCAGAACCGCAATGACACCTAACATTAGCATAAAAAGCAGCCATTGCAATGCGAATTGTCCTTTTTGAGCCGTTTTTCTACCATTAACGTTAGCCTTTCGCGCAATACAGGCAGCGAAATTTTGTCTAAAACGTCAGAAACAAAGGCGGAAAGCAGCATCAATTTTGCCTCTTTTTCGGAAATTCCGCGCGTGCGCAGGTAAAAAAGCGCGTCAAAATCGAGTTGTCCTGTGGTTGCGCCGTGTCCGCATTTTACGTCATCGGCGTAGATTTCGAGTTGCGGGCGTGCGTGCATTTGCGCCTGTTTTGTGAGGCAAATATTTTTGTTTGTTTGACGGCTTTCGGTTTTTTGCGCCGCTTGATTTACAACGATTTTGCCCGAAAAAACTCCGTGAGAACTTTCGTCTAAAATATATTTAAACAGTTCGTTTGATGTGCTATGCGGCTGATTATGAACGATTAAAGTATTGTTTTCGGTTTCCTGTTTTCCGTCTGAAATCAACATTCCGCCGAGAAACAAATCGGCATTCTGTCCGTTGATTTCCGCCAAAATATTATTTCTGACAATGGCATTGTTCAGCCCAAGTTGAGAAATTTTGACCTGCGAGTTATCTTTTTGATTTACAAACAGTTGAGAAAACGAATTTGTGAGCAGACTTGAATTTTCCAAAATGCAGCACTCAAATTTTGCGCCGTCTTCAACGAAAATTTCGGTAACGCGCGAGGCAAAAAAATCGGTGTCGTCTGCGGTGTGGTTGCAAACGAGGATTTTTGCGTCTGCGCCCTTTTCAACCACAATCAAATTGCGCGAATTGACCATAAGAGCGTTTGCCGAACGCAGCAAATTGATGAGTTGCAACGGATTTTCAAGTTTGGCATCTTGCTGAATATAAAGGAAATAGCCGTCTTGCGCAAAAGCGGAATTGAAAGAAACGAAACTGTCTTCAGATTTTTTTGCCTGCGTATTAAAATATTTTTTTACAAGGTCAGGATAATTTTTTTCTGCATCTGAAAGCGAACAGAAAACGACACCGCTTGGCAAGTTATTCTTCTGATTTTCAGGCAGATAAAAGTTGTCATTAACCATAAAAGCCAAAACGGCGTTAATTGACGGAATTTTGCAGTGAAACAGAAAATTTTTATCAATCTGAAACTTTAAACGATTGATATTCAGCCCAAAATTGCTTTTCATAACTTCGGGCAGTTGCGAATAACGGTAGTCCTCGTTTTTCTTTGTCGGGAAACCGTTTTTAACAAAGTTTTCAAAATTTTCATCTCGAAAAACATTTAAAATATTCGCCGAATTTTCCCTTAATTTTTTATGAAAAGAGTTGTAAAATTCTATATATTGTTGTTCGTACATAAGTTTATTTTTTACAAGATTAACAAGATTTTCAGAATTAACTAATACAATTTATTTAATGTTATATTTTCTTTGCGGCTTTCCGACTTTCCGTCTTTGCGTTAAGAAATATATTTTGAACGCAAAGGCGCGAAGGCACGAAGACGCAAAGTATTATATTAATAATTTTATGGCACTTAATAATACAATATGTAAATCTTGAAAATTGTGTAAATCCTGTTTATTTATTCATCTTTCAGCCATTTATAGCCCTCTTTTTCGATTTCGAGGGCGAGGTCTTTTCCGCCTGTTTTTACGATTTGACCGTTAAAAACGATATGCACAAAATCGGGCACAAGATAGTCCAGCAGTTTTTGGTGATGCGTGATTACAAGCGATGCGTTGCTCTCATTTTTGAGCGCATTAACGCCGTTTGCCACTACGCGCAGTGCGTCAATGTCAAGTCCTGAGTCGGTTTCGTCAAGTATTGAAAGTTTGGGTGCGAGCATTGCCATTTGAAAAATCTCGTTGCGCTTTTTTTCGCCGCCAGAAAAACCCTCATTCACAGAGCGCGAAGTGAGGCGGTTATCAAGTTCCAAAAGACGTTGTTTTTCTTTTATAAGCCGCAGAAAATCAGCAGCGGAAAGCGGCTCTAAATTTTTGTATTTGCGTTGCGCATTGACGGCGGCGCGCATAAAATTTGTCATACTCACGCCCGGAATTTCCACAGGATACTGAAACGATAGGAAAATACCCTCGCAGGCGCGCTGTTCTGGCGCAAGTTCAAGCAGGTTTTTACCGCAAAAAGTAATGCTGCCCTCAGTAACTTCAAAGGCAGGGTTGCCTGACAGCACAGAGGCGAGCGTGCTTTTTCCCGCGCCGTTTGGTCCCATTATGGCGTGAACTTCGCCCGCATTTACTGTTAAATTTATTCCTCTTAATATCTCTTTGCCCGCCACAGAGGCGCGTAAGTTTTTGATTTCTAACATTTTATATATTTACGATTTACGATTTTTGATTTACGATTGATTTTTGCAAAATTAGTTTAAAAATTGTACTTTTGCAAAAAATATTTTTAGCATTGTGCTTATTCTATTTGCCCTGTTGCAAAATAAAAAAAGGTGTCATTCCCGCGCAGGCGGGAATCCCATTTGTACAATGAAGTAAGGAGATTCCCGAGTTCCCCGCCTACGCGGGGACGGGAATGACAGGTTACTTCATTTTATACCGTATTCATATAAAAAAAAATTAAAAAACAGTTAAAAAAAATGATTAAAGGAGTAATTTTTGATTTAGACGGCGTTATTGTTTCCACTGACGAACTGCACTTTCAGGGTTGGAAGTATATGGCGGACAGCGAGGAAATTTATTTTGACCGACAAATTAATGAACGGCTGCGCGGCGTAAGCCGTATGGAAAGCCTTGAGATTATTCTCGAAAGGGCGGCAAAAACCTACACCGATGAGCAAAAAGAGGCGTTGGCAACGTTGAAAAACGATTTTTACAAGCAACTGCTCGCCACAACGCTGTCGCCAAACGATATTTTGGCGGGCGTAAAAG
>JAISKN010000196.1 GCA_031260925.1 Prevotellaceae bacterium
TTTTTCAATCGATTGCGGGTCAAGCCCGCAATGACACCTACTTTTGTTTTTTTTTGTCAATTATTAGAAGTTCCATTTAGTTATTAAGTTTAGTTTTTTGTTTTAAAAAAGTCTGCAAAGTTAATAATTTTTTTGTAATTTTGCACCATTATTTTTCTAAACTCTATACTCTAAACACTAAACTCTAATAACTACACACTAAAAAATAATGCAGCAATATAAAGACCTTTTGCAAAAAATTTTAACTGACGGCGTGCAAAAAACCGACCGCACAGGCACAGGCACAATTTCGATTTTCGGTTATCAAATGCGGTTTAACATCGCTGACGGCTTTCCGCTTTTGACGACCAAAAAATTGCATCTGAAATCAATAATCTACGAACTGCTTTGGTTTTTGAACGGCGACACCAACGTAAAGTTTTTGCAGGACAACGGCGTTAGAATTTGGAACGAATGGGCTGACGAAGACGGCGATTTGGGGCATATCTACGGACATCAGTGGCGGAGTTGGCAAGGCTATGACGGCGAGGCAATCGACCAGATTTCAGAAGTGGTGGAAACAATCAAAACAAACCCCGACAGCCGCCGAATTATCGTCAGCGCGTGGAATGTCGCCGATTTGAAAAATATGAAACTGCCGCCGTGCCACTGCTTTTTTCAGTTTTACGTTGCAGACGGGAAACTCAGTTTGCAACTTTACCAGCGCAGCGCAGACGTTTTTCTCGGAGTGCCGTTCAACATTGCCTCTTACGCGCTTTTGCTGCAAATGACGGCGCAGGCAACAGGCTTAAAATGCGGCGATTTTGTGCATACTTTGGGCGATGCACACATCTATCTCAACCATTTGGAGCAGGTAAAAGAGCAACTTTCGCGAGATTGCCGACCGCTGCCGACAATGAAAATAAATCCCGAAAAAACTTCGATTTTCGACTTTGAATATTCTGATTTTGAGTTGATTAACTACAACCCGCACCCGCATATTAAAGGCGTTGTGGCAATTTAAGAACATTCGCTTCTCGTTATACAGTAGTTATACAGTAGTTATACGGTAGTTATACAGTAGTTATATCCCTAATAAGCAAATGTATAACTATTGTATAACGCGAAGCGAATAACCATTGTATAACGCGAAGCATATAACCATTGTATAACTTTAAAAAAATTATATAAAATATTATAAAAATTGTCGTTTTTCTTGGTTAAAATCAGGAAAAACGGCAACTTTTTTTAATAAAAAAGGGGTGATTTTCATTAACCTTTTGCCTTTTTAACAAAAATTTACCATTTATCTGTTTGATTTTCAGACTAAAAAGATTTTTTTTAAATAAAAAGCAAAAAAATATATAAAATTTTAGTTTTTTTTAAAAAAAAGTTTTTATCTTTGCAGAGCATTTCGCAGCGATGCGCAACGCAAAAGAATAATTACTTTTTTTATTTAAAAATTGGTTGTTAAAAATTACTTTACAAGTTCATTTGTTATTTTTTGAAATTTTTGAAACTTGGAAAGTTAAAATGGGTAAAAAAAATAGTCGAATATAGGGACTATTCGACTATAAAATTTGTTCATAGTGAGAGTTATTGCTTGAGAAAGCAGTAACTTTTTTTCATTTTACAGCGGTAGTTTCTATTTCAACTTTCGCGCCCATCGGCAGTTTGCAAACCTGATAACATACTCTTGCGGGCATTTTTTCGGTGTAATATTTGCCGTAAATGGCGTTCATCGCTGCAAAATTTGCCAAATCATCAAGCAGAACAACCGATTTTACTACGTTTTCAAAGCCGTAGCCTGCCTCTGCAAGAATTGCCCCGATGTTTGAAAAACATTGCTCTACCTGCTCGTCAATCGTTTCTGGGATTTGCCCTGTTTGCACATTGACAGGCAGTTGCCCCGAAATATAGAGCGTTCCGTTTGCCTCAATCGCCTGCGAATATGGTCCAATCGCCTTTGGCGCATTTGTGCTGTTTATTACCTTTTTCATAATTTTTAATTTTTATTTTTTAATGATTATTTTTTATTTTTTAACCACATAGAACACAGAATTCACAGAGTTTTTTTAATTTTATTTATACAATTTTCTCTGTGTTCTCATTCTTTATAAAAAATGTTGTTTATGTTTTATATTATTCATTCGATTTTATATTTTTTAAGACCACAGAGTAGAAAAATTTTAATTTTTCTCTGTGTAACTCCGTGTTCTCTGTGGTTCATTATAAAAATTCAATCCGTAATTCGCATATTTATTTGAAATTAGAAATTTGAAATTTTTTCGTTGCAAAGTTAATAATTCATTTTTGTATTACAAAATAATGAAATGTTAAAAAAATGAATAAAATTGCACCTGATTATCAGCATTTTAATATTTTTTAATTTTTAATTTATCGTTTATAATTAAAAAAATTGTACCTTTGCAGCCTGAAATTTTTTGAGCCATTTTTTTTGGTTCAATACAATAATCTTTATTTATTAATTAACATAATCAAGAAAATGGGATTAAAAATTATTGTTCTTGCCAAGCAAGTACCGGACACGCGAAACGTTGGCAAAGACGCAATGACACCGGAAGGGACAGTAAACAGGGCAGCGTTGGCGGCTATCTTCAACCCCGAAGATTTGAACGCCTTAGAACAGGCATTGCGCTTGAAAGACGAATATTCCGATTCGACCGTTACCCTGCTCACTATGGGACCTCCGCGCGCAGCAGATATTATTCGCGAAGGACTCTTTCGCGGCTCTGACGGCGGTTATTTGCTCACCGACCGCGCTTTTGCAGGCGCAGACACGCTCGCAACGAGTTATGCCATCAGTATGGCGATTAAAAAAATCGGCGATTTTGACTTAATTGTATGCGGTCGTCAAGCAATAGACGGCGACACAGCGCAAGTAGGTCCGCAGGTAGCCGAAAAATTGGGTATTCCTCAAATCACATACACTGAGGAAATTCAATCGGTGAAAAATGGTAAAATCACCGTAAAACGCCGTTTGGAACACGGAGTAGAAATTGTTGAGGGAAAATTGCCTATGTTGGTAACGGTCAATGGCTCTGCGCCAGATTGCCGCCCGCGAAACGCCAAATTAATTCAAAGATTTAAGTATGCCAAAACTGCCTCTGAGCGCAATGCCGAAGAGAGCAATTACAGCCGTTTGTCGGCATCGCGGACATATCTTAATATTGGCGAATGGAGTACTGCCGATGTAAATGCCGACATTAAACAATGCGGTCTTTCAGGCTCGCCTACCAAGGTGAAAAAAATCGAAAACGTGGTTTTTCAAGCCAAAGAGAGTAAAACACTTGATTCTTCCGACCAGCAAATCGAAGAGTTAATTGTCGAATTAATCACTAATCACACAATCGGATAATAATGAATAACTTATTTGTATATCTTGAAATAGAAAACGGTAAGGTCGAAGATGTCAGTCTTGAACTGCTTACCAAAGGTCGCACCCTCGCTACTCAACTGAACTGTCAGTTGGAGGCGGTGGCTATCGGCAGCAAATTAGACAATGTAGGAAAACAGGTTTTTCCGTATGGTGTGGATATTCTGCATACTTTCGATGATGCCCGTTTGTATCCTTATACTTCGCTGCCTCACACAAGCATTTTAATAAAATTGTTTGGCGACGAAAAGCCGCAAATTGCCCTTATGGGAGCAACAAGCATCGGTCGCGATTTAGGACCGCGCGTTTCGTCTGCTTTGTTCAGCGGTTTAACTGCCGACTGTACTTCGCTTGAAATCGGCGGACACGAAGACAAAAAAGAGGGCAAAATTTACACCAATCTGCTGTATCAAATTCGTCCCGCTTTTGGTGGAAATATTGTAGCAACCATCGTCAATCCCGACAATCGTCCGCAAATGGCGACTGTTCGCGAGGGCGTGATGAAAAAAGAGATTTTCGATGCCGATTATCAGGGCAAAACGGTTTCGCACGAAGTAAAAAATTACGTTTCCGATGCCGATTTTGTTGTTAGCGTGATTGAACGCCACATCGAAGCCTCAAAAGTCAATATCAAAGGCTCGCCGATTATCGTTGCAGGAGGTTACGGAATGGGGTCAAAAGAGGGCTTCGGCTTGCTATACGATTTGGCAAATACTATCGGCGCAGAAGTGGGCGCATCGCGTGCCGCTGTTGATGCAGGTTACGCCGAACACGAGCGTCAAATTGGTCAAACAGGCGTTACCGTTCGTCCGAAATTGTATATCGCTTGCGGTATTTCGGGACAAATTCAGCACATTGCAGGAATGCAGGAATCGTCTATGATTATTGCAATCAACAGCGACCCGAACGCGCCAATCAATACAATCGCCGATTATGTTATAACAGGCGAAGTTGAAACGGTTATACCGAAAATGATTAAATATTATAAAAAGAACAGTAAATAATCAATATTTAGCCACTAATTTACTAATATTTTTGCTAAAGCAAAAAAAACTTTCTAACACAGAGTTCGCAGAGAACCACAGAGTTACACAGAGAAAAATTTATTTTTCTTTCTCTGTGAACTAAAAAAGAATATAAATCAGAAAAAATACAAGAACACAGAGTTTTTTCTGCGAAAAAAAATACCTCTGTGTAACTCTGTGGTTCTCAGTGAACTCTGTGTTAGAAAACAAATTCCGAAGGAATTATAAAAAAAATAGTGAATTTATGGCAATAAATATTATATTTTAACTCAATATAAAAATTAAATAAAAACAATAAATACAATGGCAAATTTTTATTTAGATAACCCCTCGTTAAAGCACCATTTGAATCACCCTTTGATGAAACGAATTGTTGCGCTCAAAGAACGGGATTATACAGATGCAGAAAAATACGATTACGCGCCAATCAATTTTGATGATGCAATGGACAGTTACGAAAAAGTAATGGAAATTGCAGGCGAGGTAATTGGCGATGTAGTTGCTGTGAATGCAGAGGAAGTTGACCACGTTGGACCTACCGTTGAGAATAACCGCGTAATTTATGCTGCGGGAACGGCGCAAAACCTCAAAGCAACCACGCAGGCAGGTTTAATGGGACTTTCGATGCCGCGCCGTTATACGGGTTTGAATTTTCCGATGGTGCCTTTTGTAATGACTTCCGATATGGCTGCCCGCGCCGATGCAGGTTTCAGCAACCTTTGGGCATTGCAGGACTGCGCCGAAACTCTCTACGAATTTGGCAACGAGGAGCAGCGTCAATCATTTATTCCCCGCGTATGCGCAGGCGAAACAATGTCAATGGATTTGACCGAGCCTGATGCAGGGTCTGACCTGCAAGCCGTTATGCTCAAAGCAACTTTTGACGAGGCAAACGACTGTTGGCGGTTGAACGGCGTAAAACGTTTTATCACCAACGGCGATGCCGACATTCACTTGGTTTTGGCGCGTTCCGAAGAGGGAACAAAAGATGGTCGCGGACTTTCGATGTTTATTTACGACAAAAAAGATGGCGGAGTTAATGTTCGCCGTATCGAAAATAAAATGGGCATCAAAGGCTCGCCAACCTGCGAATTGACCTACAAAAACGCGAAAGCGCAACTTTGTGGAGAACGCCGTTTGGGCTTGATAAAATACGTTATGTCGCTAATGAACGGCGCACGTTTGGGCATTATTGCACAAGCGACAGGCTTGTCGGAGGCGGCTTATCGCGAGGCTGTGGCTTATGCCAAAGACCGCAAACAGTTTGGCAAGGCTATCATTGAATTTCCGGCTGTTTATGAAATGATTTCCAATATCAGAGCCAAATTAGACGGCTCACGCTCTATTTTGTACGAAACAGCGCGTTTTGTAGATATTTATAAAATATTGGAAGACATCGAAAAAGAGCGCAAATTAGAGCCTGACGAAAAAGCGGAACTGAAAAAATACAAAAAATTGGCAGACGCTTTTACGCCGCTCGGCAAACTTTTTGCAACCGAATATGCCAACCAGAACACCTACGACACTATTCAAATTCACGGCGGGTCGGGCTTTATGAAAGATTACCCTTGCGAGCGTTACTACCGCGATGCCCGCATTACCAACATCTACGAGGGAACATCGCAGTTGCAGGTAGTAGCGGCAATTCGCCACGTCTTGACAGGTACTTATCTTGCGCAAATGAAAGCCTATCAGGCAGAGCAACTTAATCCCGAACTTGACGGTTTGAAAGCCCGTTTAGCAAAATTGGTTGAGATTTACGAACAGTTAGTTCCGAAAATCGCCGATGCCAAAGATGAAGTTTATCTTGATTTTCAGGCGCGCCGTTTGGTAGAATCAGCAGGACACATCATTTTGAGTTACCTCCTGTTGTCAGACACCGACCGCACACCCGAAGAGTTCAGACGTTCCGCCGAAGTGTATGTAACCTACGCCGAGACAGAAATCGCCAAAATTCAGAAATTCATCAACGAATTTCCGATTGAGAATTTGGAGTATTATAAACAGGTCTGAAAGGTCGTTTTTTAACTGCGAATTTGCGAATTAGAGGTTAATTTGTGAGTTTGTAGTTTTTTTTGTTGGTAATAATTGTAACATACTTTCTGCCAAATCGGACAAATCACTCTTTCTGTCATTCTATTTTGCCCAATTTGCGCAACTATTGCGATACTAATTCCGTTAAATCAGTAGTGGCAGTTCGTTTTGATATTTCATTTATTTTCTGATATTCCCCATTCATAATTCTCCCTTTTCCTTTCACATATAAAATTGCTATTAGCGGACATATCGGACATTTATCGGACATTTATCGGACATTTAAGGAAAAATATAGCGTGAAAGCTTGTTATCTCCCTCATTTTCAAGCAATTTCTTTTCTGTCAATTCGGACAAATCTCGGCGTGCCGTTCTGTCAGAAACATTGTATTTTACTGCATATTCTGAACTTGTTATTTCACCTTTTGCCTTGAAAAATATCAACGCATCAATTTGCCTTTCGTTCATTCCTCTGCCGCTCAAATCTTCTTTGTTGTAAATATCTTTGCGGAAAACAGTCCAAAAATCGTTGCCTTTGCAAGAAAATTGAGGTACGGGAATTTTGGCTTCAAGACATAAATTCTTCATTTTGTCCATTCCCCTTCCCCAAGATTCAACATAGCCACTTCGGAAAAAAGCGGTTGCAATATCGGGATTACGCGGTTGTGAAGAATGTTTGTCAAGTAAATCTTCAACAGTCCAATTTTCGGGCAATCTGCCGTAATTCCAAATCATAATTTTGTCGGCATATACACTGATTTGAATAGGATACGGACACGTATAATCTTTGTGTGCAACAGCATTTAGCAACGCCTCGCGCAAAGCATCTTTCGGATATTCATACGTTTCGACTCTTGTAAGTCCTTCGTATGAAATCAACGCTTTTGTGTATTTTGTCAGCAGAAAATCCATCGTTTTTTCGACTTGCTCAAAGAGGTTTCCGTGTATTTCGTCTTGAAATAGCAAATCGCTGTCGGTACGGAAAAATCCGATTTTTATATACGCGCCCGACACAAATTTTTCAGGGTCGGAGTGAAAAAGCATTACAGCGGCTCTATTCAAAAGGTTTTTGTCAATAAGTTTCAGGTTTTCAAGCACTTGCAAAGGCGTATCATTGCGACTGTCTTTGTCAATACGACCACTTTTTATGCCTTTTTCTTTGAAAAAAGTAAAAGTATCGGTTTTCAAATCTTCTACTTGAATATTGGGAACAGGCACGCTGTCCCACTTTTTGCCGATACGCTCTAACAAAAACTCGTTCAGTGCTGCGCCTGTGAGTTCCTGTTTCACACTGCCGCTGCGGTAAAAATACCTGCCGCGCAACGAAATAGGCACAGAGTAAGGCGTAACGACGATTTCTATGTACTGTTTGCCGTCTTCCTGCAAAAGATTGACTTCGGCGGTAATGCCCAACTGATTTTTGATTTTGTTGGGGAGTTTTTCCATCAAATCTTTGTAATCGGCAATACC
>JAISKN010000223.1 GCA_031260925.1 Prevotellaceae bacterium
CTGATATTAAAGCCCGCAACGGCAATCGGCAGCAAGCCCACAGGCGACAGCACCGAAAAACGCCCGCCGATATTGTCCTCAATCACATACGATTTGTAACCCTCTTGCGTTGCCAACACTTTGAGCGCGCCGCGTGCCTTGTCGGTAACGGCAACGATGTGGCGTGCAGCAGACGCTTTTCCCTGCTGACTTTCGAGTTGTTCGCGCAGAAGACGGAAAGCAAGCGCAGGTTCGGTGGTTGTTCCCGATTTTGAAATCGAAATAATGCCGAACTTTCTGTTTTTCAAAAGTTGCTGCAACTCAAAAAGATAGTCCTCGCCGATATTTTGCCCAGCATAAACAATAATCGGACTTTTGCGTTCCGCGAGCAGCGCGTCAAACGAATTATTGAGCGCGTCAATCACGGCTCTTGCGCCGAGATACGAGCCGCCAATGCCAACCACAACGACAATTTCGCACTCGTTGCGGAGAATTTTTGCCGTCTGCTCAATGTCGGCAATTTCCTTTTCGATTTCTGTCGGCAAGTTGAGCCAACCCAGAAAATCGCTGCCTTTGCCTGCGCCGCTATGCAGAAGTTCGCAAGCGTTTTGCGCCGATTTTTTAATTTTTTCCGAAAATTTTACGCCCGACTGTTCGAGCGAAAGAGAAATGTTTTTTTGCATTTTTTTATTTATTTTTAATGATTAATTATTTTTCTTTTTCTTCTTCTTTTTTACTAAAATCAAAATTTACAAGATGTTTTGCCTTAATATAACCCTTGTCAATCGGTTTGCCCAAAACAAAGCGATAGCAATCTTTTGGTGTAGTAGCATATTCTTCAGAATTTTCTAAAAATTCATCTACCAATTCCCGCCATTTATGATATGCGCTGTCATTTCTTGTAAATAAAACATCTTCATATACAGCCGCAAAAAACTGATACATTTCTTTTTCATATTTATTTTTTACAGCAGTAAAAAACATTTGATTTGTGTTATCAGCATTCATTGTTTTATGAATTTCCAACAGTGCTTTTCTGGACATTCTTGCATAAAATTCAGCAGCATCAAAAAGTAAATTTTCAACTTTCAAACCCAAAGTATCTTCAGATAAAATACACGAACATTTTCTACAAAAAACAGGCGCAAAATACGCTTTATCGTAATTGCTTCTTTTATGTCTTTTAGGCACATCAACAACTCCGCGAAAACCCATACTTGACGACATTTGCACGCCATATTTTTCATTGTATTTTACACAATTTGTATCAATAGTTGCTTGATAATCAGAAAATTGTATTTCTATATCAGGTTGCCAATAAATATCTTTTTCGTTTTCGGTTGTATATTCTGTTTGTGATAAAATTTTTGTGGAAAATACACACAAAACGCACATTAATATTACAATTTTATTTTTCATATAATTTTATTTTTTTTTATTTAACCACTAACATCACGAACTTTACGAACATTTTTTTGTTCGAGTGGTCTGTGTTGTTCGTGGTTATTTTTATTTGTTTATTTTGTAAGTTGTTGTAATTCAATTATTTTCTTGTATGTTTAAATTTTTTGTCGTGGGTGTTTCATTATTATTTTCTAAAAATAATGTCCGTTTTCCGATTTGCTTGGCATTTTTTTTGCTCAAAACTTCGCCGCCTCGTTTTTCGAGCGATTTACGGGCATCTTTGGCTACTTCTGCACCCGAAACAGCGACCTGTGCGCTTTCCTTTAAGTCCTGTGGTTCGGCTTTTTGCGAAAGTTCCGTTGCTGATGCTTCTGCAAGCATATTCAAAATCAATTCAACGTTTGTCATATTGTCGCGCAGGTTTTCTTTTGTCAGCCCTTTGAAATTTTTGTATTGTCGAGTGTTCATTCCCGCCCAAGTTTTGTACATCAAATCAGTAAGAAAAGCGTATTCCATTCCCTGTTTCACGCCTGCTTTATCCCATTCGTCAGTTAGGGCTTTGCGCACTTCTATTGACTTTATGCGCTGATTAATCCAATTTTCGCTGTAGCCCAAACGCCTATAATTCTGAATTGCGCGGTCAATAGAAAGTTCGGGGTCGATTGCCTCGTCAATTCTTTCGCTGCCAACTTTTGCAAGCCACAACTTAAACGGTTCGGCTTTTTTGCTTGGAATGGACTGAATAAGACGCAGAATTTGCTCTGTATCAGCCACATCGGTAAGATACATTTTGCCGTCGGCAGCAAGCATTTTCAGTTGGTTAGTATTACTAACCAACTGACTGCCTTCCTCTAAAAGTTTGTTTTTCAGCCATTTCCAATAATTTCTGACTTTTGTATAGTCAGGTTGGTCGGTAAGTACACCGACAATATCTACCACCGAAAACCACCATTTTTCCGCATTATTGTCCCACAAAGCGCGAATTTTGCTGTCTTCAAAAAATTGAATTTTGTTGTTTGAGTTTTCCATATTTGTTTATTTAGTTATTTTCAAATTTTCATATAATTCCGCTAACTTTTTCAACTTATTTTGCTGACTTTCTTTTTTATAATGTTCTGATAAAATTTGATAAACAGATTGATAAATATTATACATTCCAATCCTTTCAATCGGATTTTCCTGTAAGTCAGCAAAATCTTTGAAATTTTCAGATTGCATCAGATTTTCCATTTCGTCAAAATTGTATGCAAATTTCGTATTTTCAGTTTTAATCGGTAATAATTTACAAACCATTCCGAGATATTGAAAATTTTTATCCAAATCGGCATAAAAATCTTTGTAAGCAAAAGGCGTAAAAAATATTGGTCGCTGCAAAAAATTATCTTCCACAATTTGCACTAACATAGCACATTCAGGGCTTAAATATGTCCTGTTTTGAGCGTCTTCGCCCTCTATTTTTATTTGTTGTACATTGGTAGAAAAATTTGGCTCAACAGTCCATTTCATTTGATAATCAGCAGATAACGAAAAATCTTTTTTCATTTTATCGGAAACGGGAATAAAAATATCGGTTGTCCGCCATTTGAAAGGGCGCATATCGTCTATCTGATTGTCTGTCAGAGAAATATTGATTTTTTTAATGCAATTTTCAAGTCCATTTTTCAATAATTTGATATACCAAGGTCGGTCAATAAAGGTGGCGATTGGAATAATCGTAATGTCTTTTCTGTGATTTTCAATGAGTTGCAGATACATACAAATATCAAAATCGGCGTTTCCGCCTGTGAAAAGAATTGCATTTTTTTCGCATTGATTGAGAATGTTTTTGCCAATTTCAATTAACCATTTCGGGTATGCGCCTTTTTGAAAAGCCAAATTGTAAAAATATTTCACCTTTTCGCAATCGTTATTTTGCATTGCCGCAAAAGCGTTTGCAGAACATTCCGCACCATAAAAATATTTTGCGTTGCCATATTTTGGATTAAGTTCTATGGCTTTATCAAGATATTCAAAAATCTTTTGCGAATAACTAAAATCGTATCCGCGCAAAGGGCGGCTGTCGTAGGCGCGATAATGATTAAACCAACCGAGATAAAAATAAATTTCGGCATCGTTTTGGTTTTGCGCCAATGCTTTTTCCATCAAAGCAATAGCATTGTCGTAATGTTCCGCCTTAAACTCTTCCAATGCCTGTTGCTTGAAAGGATTTTCTTGTGGATATGCTAAAAAACAAATCCATAGAAAAGATGATATTACGAATATTTTTTTCATATTTTTTCAATAATATTTTTTTTGCTAACCGCCAAATTTGACTTAATTTTTCGGTTATAACCGCCAAATTCAACTTAAATTGGCGGTTATAACCGCTGATTTTATATTTTTCGTGTTTTTTACGCCAATTTCAATGTCAGTTCTTTCATTGTTTTGGCGGGGGATTTGCGCTGATAGAGAATGCCGAAAACTGCCTCTAAAATTGGCATATTCACCTGAAAATGCTCGTTGATTTCGTGGATACATTTTGTGCCGAAATAGCCCTCCGCTATCATTTCCATTTCTATTTGTGCCGATTTTACAGAGTAACCTTTGCCGACCATTGTGCCGAAAGTGCGGTTGCGGCTGAATTTGGAGTACGCTGTAACGAGCAAATCGCCGAGATAAACGCTCTCCTGCAAATCGCGGTGATAGGGATTTACGGCGTTGCAAAATCTGTTCATTTCCTGTATCGCGTTCGACACCAAAACCGCCTGAAAATTGTCGCCGTACTTCAACCCGTGACAGATGCCTGTAGCGATAGCGTAAATATTTTTCATAACAGACGAAAACTCAATGCCATAAACGTCGTCGCTGATGTAGGTCTGCACAAAATCGTTAGTCATTTTTGCGGCAATTTCCTTTGCTAAATCGCGGTCTTTGCAGCCGATTGTGAGGTAAGATGTGCGTTCCAGAGCCACCTCTTCGGCGTGGCAAGGACCCGAAAGCACAGCCGTTTGTTCGAGCGGCACATTATAATATTGGTGAAAATACTCCGAAACAACAATATTTTCGTCTGGAATAATGCCTTTTACCGCCGAAACAACAATTTTTGAATCGAGCCGCCGCCGCAGTTTTTTCAAATGATTTTTCAGAAAAGGCGAAGGAATTGCAAAAATCAGCACATCAGAATTTTGCACCACCTGATTGATTTTTGACGTAAAGTTGATTTTATTCATATCAAACTCTATGCTCGAAAGATAAGACGGATTGTGTTTAAGTGCCTTAAATTCAGCAATCTGGTCTTCGCGCCGCATATACCAATTAATTTGCGGCAGGTTTATAAGCAATATTTTGGCTATTGCTGTCGCCCAACTTCCGCCGCCGAGAACAGCGTATCGTAGATTTTTTTCCATTTTTATTTAGAGTTTTGAATATAGTGAATAGAGTTTAGAGTATAGAGTTTAGAAATTTTAGTTATAAGTGCTATTTGTTGTTTTATTAATAATTAATTCACATTAGGTTTTTAAATAATATTTTTATTTTGAACGCAAAGGCGCAAAGCCTCAAAGACGCTAAGAAAAACTTAAAAGTTTTTCTTCTTTGCGTTCTTAAAAATAAAATTTAAAATCAGTAGTAAAAAAATAAATAATATACTAAATATCAAATAATTATATCAAATTA
>JAISKN010000239.1 GCA_031260925.1 Prevotellaceae bacterium
AATTTCTACCGAGCGATTCATTCCTACGGAATGATGCTGCATTTGTACCGCAATCCGTTAGGATTGCATCGCTCGGTAGAAAAAAATACAAATATAAACCTGCATTCCGTAGGAATGCATCCTTAAAAAAACATTTCAACCCCTGATTCGCATAACTAATAATTCGCGTTAATACTTATATTTTTTCGACAAAAAAGTTCTTTTTCAAGATTTCTTATCTCTATTCTTAGTTGTTCATTCTTTTCAAGTTCCAAAATATACTTATCTTTATAAAAATTATCATTTAAAATTTTAACATTTTTTTCATTTGTATTGCCAATTTCTATTTGTTTTTCAATCATTTGTAAAAAAGGAATTTTTGATTGCGGAATAACGCCGCCACTCTCGTAATTCTGCACAGTTCTTAATGTTACTCCTAACATTTCTGCAAATTTTTCTTGTGAAAAATCCAAATTTTCTCGAATTTCCCGTATTTTTTTATTGTTCATAGAATAATTAAAAATGCTTAAATGATAATAAATAAAGTTAAAGTATGGCAATATTGCATACTCATTACGAAATATTGCGTACTTTTGCGCCGATATTTAGTAACGAAAAAATATCTGTCCCCCTTGCGAGAGATTTTGGTTGCTTAAAATTTCTTTAAGCAAAGGTACAAATATTTTTTCTTTTGGCAAATCGATACTAGTTAAGAATAAATTTTTACGTTTTATGAAATCTACAATTTTTAAATTGGCGGCGTTCTTGCTGCTTAGTGCTGTTGTAGTGCAGAATGTTTTTGCACAGGGAGCAGAACCGAGCAGAATTGTCCTGCTTAACACAGGACAGATGAACATTGCGAATAACAGTGCTACCTCTATTAGAGTTAATGGCTCTGTGAGAATGACAAACGCTCCGTCAATCCTTTGCGATGGTATATGGCAAATACAGGGCAGTTTTTTCCACGATGCCGACACAAATGTCTTTGTTATTGATGACGCGGGCAAAACCACATCATTGGGCAAAGTTGTTTTTTTTGATGCAAACAGCATTGGAAAACGCTTTATTGCGCCGTCAGATGTAGAGACAGACGAATTCGCCTCTGTTTTTGACAGGGTAAAAAGTTACATCGCTTTTCCGAACATTGTAATCAGCACCACAGACACCGTTTTTGTGCCTGCAAAAATGGCTTTTGATGCAATTTCGATAACGGACACGCTTGAAGACGGCTCGCACAGCGGCGGTAAATTGCTGTTGGCTTCGGCAGAAGTCGGCGGCAAGGTTTATGATGCCTCGCTACGTGTAACAGGTGTTGGCACTTCTGCTGAACTTGTCAGTAAAAACGCCGTGATAGTGGAAAAATGGGTAGAAACCTACCGCAGCAGTGCAGGGCAGTTGTTTTCTTACGCTACGCCTTTTGACAACACTCAATTTGCGGGCTATTTTGCAGGCAACTGGCTAAGAACTCCCTCAAAAGACGATAACGGACATTCTGTTTATGTGATGGCAAACAAACCATCTGCCTCAGGCTCGTCTGTAATTGCTGCCGACCAGTATGTCAGTGATGTCTTTGAATTATTAGAGCCTGCTTTGCCCTATTTTATTAAACCGCGCGTAAGCAATTTTGATTACGGCACTCTTTTTGATGCCGATGGGTTAAACTACACTTTCGGAGGCGATGCAACTGTTTATAACAAAGATAAATTTGTGTTTGACGGCAATATATACGATATTGCGTTAAACGAAGAGCAGTTGTTTGCAGATGATGTATTATTTTCCCACACTTTTGCAGCAGGCACGGCAACAGGCACAATAAACTGGGTAATTGGAAATTCCTACACAAGCGCGATTTCTGTTGATTCTCTTGCAAAAAGGCTAAAAGCAGAAACTGCGAAAGGAGTAGGTTCTGGAATACAATTTGTTGATGTGCTGTATGTTTATCCAGCAGGCTCAACGTCATTTCAATCAATTGATATGTCCGACCTTGACAGCCCTATTTTACTTGGCGAGTTCAAAGAAATTCCTGCAATGAGCGTTTTTATGATAAGAATAAAAAACGGCTCGCCGCTGCCTGGCGGCACATTTACTCTCGGCAAAGATTTGCTTGTGCATAGCAATACGCAAAATAATTTCGGCAGCAGCGATATTGTACCGCCTTCCCCTTCTCCTGCACCGAGCCGCCAGCGCATTATATCAAACGCAGCGCCTTCCACTTTGAACAATCAGGTGATTTTTTCTGTATCTGATGCCGACAACGACAACGTGTTTGACCTTGCTGCCATTGGACTGCGCGAAAATGCTCGTTGGGGTGCTGATGACTACGATTTTTCAAAAATAACGGGCGGCGGAGATGGATTTCAACTTTACACCGTGCTTTCCGAAAAAACATCAACTAAACTGTCTATAAATGGATTGCCGCTTGACGCAGATTCTGCACTTATGTATTTTAACCCTACTTTTAAGGCGGAAAGTATGATGATAGAACTTGCCGTGCAGGGAAAGGAAACGCTCACATCGGAAGATTTTTGGCTGGAAGATTTGCAGACAGGCGAAACACACCGTTTTACAGGCAACGAGCCGTATTATTTTACCTCATATTCTGACGATGACCCCGCACGTTTTGTGGTGCATTTCAAACCGCAAAATATTATGGGTGGAACAACAAAAGAAGAACAGATAGACGAGGATAATAATTTGTTGCTTTACAGCGTAAATAAACAGATTTTCATTGAAAATCTTTTGCAGTCGGATTTAGGAGCAGATGTCAATATCTATGATGCAACAGGCAAGTTGATTGATGCCTTCGCAGTAAGCCAGTTCCCAAAAATGATTTATAACACTAAAAATCTAATGGCGGGCGTGTACATTGTTCGCTTGCAGGGAGCAAAAACTTTAAAAATGATAATAAAATAAAAAATAGAACAATGAAAAAATTTTGCGTTTTAATGTTTTTGCTGATGTTGATTTTTGATAATCAAACATTGAAAGCAAATGATAATCAATATACTCCGTTTAAAGGGTACGGCTCTGAGCAGACTGGAACTCCGCTGCCAAGCAGTGAAAATAACGCTTTTGTTAAAAGCAATGAGGCAATAGATAAAGTAAAACTGCCAGGCAACGAAACCAATCCTTTTAGAAAAAGCAATGAGGCTTTTAATGGCGGCAAGACCTTGTCAAGCAGAGAGATAGACCCTTTTGATACAAACAGCACTAATCGTTTTAAAAAAAGTGCGCAACTGCGCGGCGACCTTGATGAAGACGACTTTGAAGAAGGCGCAGACGAAGACGAGCCTTGTTCGTATAACGACCCCTGCCTTGTCGGCAATGGTGTTTGGGTATTGCTTTTGTTGGCTGCGGCTTATGGTGTGCTTGTGTTTAAACGCAAACAAATAACACAGAAAAGTGGAATAACCCCCCTGCCCCCCTTTAAAAAAGGGGGGAGTGTGGAGTACCGCAATGCAGGCTAACTTTGCAAGTTACGAGTTCTCCCCTTTGCAAAAGGGGAGTTAGAGGGGTTGACAGAGGGGTTAAAAAAAAATTAAAAATTAAAAATTAAGAATTTAAAATTTAAAATTTAAAATTTAAAATTTATGCGAAGTACGGATTGAAATGTGCCGTTAGGCACAAAATATTGCAATTAATTCCCCCAATGCGATGCGTTGGACTGAAATAATAATCGGCTTTCAGCCGAAAATGGAGTACAAATATTGCAAGTTACGACTGTTGCCTGAAAGGCAAATATAATTTAGCCCAATGCGTTAGCGTTGGGAAACTAATTGACGACTAATTGACGACAAAAATAAAATTCTCGTGTCATTGCGGTTCTGAATCAAGTTCAGAATGACAACCCGCAATCGCTAATATGCTATATTTCAATCGATTGCGGGTCAAGCCCGCAATGACACCTAACTTTTTTAGGTTTATTTAAGTGCCAATTTACAATTTACAATTTACAATTTACAATTAAAAAGAAATTTACAATTAAAAATTAATTTAACAAATATTTTTATTATGATTAAAAAATTTATTTACAGGCTATTATTATTAGCCGCAATGTGCGTACCGACAAGTATGTACGCGCAAGTAACTATCGGCTCAAATGCCGCGCCGGACAAATTTTCTTTGCTCGACCTGGTTACTACTTCGCAAAACAGGCTTGGACTTCACTTGCCGCGTTTGACTGTTGATGAACGCGATGCTTTGATTGTAACTCAGGCTGATACAATCGCTGCAGCGGGTCTGACTATCTACAACATTACTGCCAATTGTCTTGAGCATTGGAATACAAAGATGTGGGTGAGCGACTGTAATGGAGGCTCTGTTACCATTGTTTGTAATGGCAGTGGAACTTGTTGCGATGCTTTTTCTGCTGACGGCAGTTGCACAAACGATTACACAGTAGATGACCCTATGTGCGATTTGGCGGGTGAATATACATTTACCTGGATTGTCGGAGAAGAGTTCATTGACGAGTTGAATATTATTGATGCAGGTGCTGGCAGATTTTCCCTGTCGTTTTTGTCGACAGACCGCGCAAGCGCGCGCAACGCTATTATGCTGGTAACCAGCCCTTGCGGCAACAGCAACACTTTTGTTTTCACACAGGAAGGCGACCCAACACTTTGCAATCCTTTTGCCACCGCACCAAAAATTGAGGGTGAAAACACCACAAACCTTTGTGCTGGCGGAGCAGTTTATCTTTATTTGACTAATGGCAGCGGCACACGTTTGACATCTGCCAATGGCAGTTATGTTTGGGTACTCAATGGACAGGTTGTTGCCTATGATACTGTTAGTTACATAGCAACTAAGCCTGGTAAATATATTGTTTATTCAAATGCAGTAGGCTGTACAGAGCCAAAGCCGGACACTTTGGTTGTGGCTATTACAGGTATCGGCGCGCCCTCTCCTGTTGCTATTATTGTCGGCGTGAATGGCGGTTATGTCTGCGACCCTGCCTCTACTGTTCGGCTTTATGTAAAAACGCCCGCATCTGGCACGCTTGCCTGGTACAAAGACGGTGTCAAACAGACAATTACCACTTACACTAATGACCCATATTCTTATATAGATGCAACTATCGGCAGTTGGTTTGCCGCGGTAGAAGAGGGCGGCTGTTCTTCTGTCCCTTCCAATACTATTGATGTATTGCTTGACCCGAACCCTGGTAACGCTACCACAACGCCTACATTCAGCGTTAATGGTACGCCCGCAGGCGGTGTTGTAACAGTATGCTCAGGCGGAACGCTTGTGCTTGCAGTAAATACTCCTGAGGCTGGCGTTACATATACCTGGTATATAGACAACACTCCCGTAGCCACAGGCTCGCAATATTTGATGAATATGGCTGAAATAACAGACGATTTTATTCTTCAATGCCGCGCTACGTCAGAAAGTTTATGCTCTACTGCTGGGGTTGCGCAGATAATTATTAATGCAGGAGCGGCACCTGATGCTCCGACTGTAGATAACCCAACAAGCGGACACTTCCTTTGCGGCGGAGATGCTACTTTGGTGGCTACAGGCAGTGCTGATTATTACCTCTGGTACAGAGATGCTGTATTTCTTACAACCACGACTGTGCCTGAATTAGACATAACGGCTATCGGCTCTTATACTGTTCAGGCATCTATTGGAGGCTGCGTTTCTGATATGTCTGCGGCATACAATATTACAGGTAATTCTGGTTATGGCAGTGTAACGATTAAGGACGGCAATACGCCCGTCAGTGGAACAACTATAAATATTGACCAAGACAGGATGAAAACCTTTACTGCAGAAATTAATCCCACTGGCGGAGAGACTTATTTATGGACAATAACAGGAGCAACGCCAACTACAGCAACAGGGCAGTATGTGAATGTTTCCTTTCCAACTGTTGGTACTGCAAATATTATTTTGTCGGCTTCTAATGCCTGTACTTCTCAAAAGACAGCAAGTGTTGCTGTAGATGTTGCCGAATACTGTGCGCCAGTTGAAATTGACTCTTATACACCTGCTTCCAAAATTGCGATTATTACAACAGGTAATGTCGCTATTAGTGCAAAGCCTAATGGCGATATAGGAAAATTTACATACTCTTGGCGAAAGAGCAGCGACCCTTCAACAGAGATTAGCACATCTGCTACCTATACTGCCACTGCTGCTGGTACATATTTTGTTATTATTACTGCTAAATGCGTAGGTGTTCCTCCAGTTCAGAGCGATGATATTATTGTAACAAAGGCGGCTCTTGATAAGGAAATAATTCGTACCAGGAGAACAGGTGCTGGCGTAACGACAAACTTCTCAGACCTTACCGCTAATGGAACAGTTACAGCGGTAGCAGGTGCAACTTTTGCCTGGACAGTAACAGCAAAGGCGTGGGGAGGAGTTTCCACAGTAGCCGCTGCCTTGCCTACTCTTAGCGGTGCAGCAACTACTACTTATACTATGACTACAAATAGTGCAGGAGCAACTATTGTAGGCGGTGTTTATGATGTAAAAGTAACCGCTACCAATACTGCAAGCGGAGGCACTGCATCTGCAACATTTACGCTTTATGTAGGCTGCGGAGCAAGAACAGCAAGTACGACCTGGACAATATGGCGGTGTCATAATCTTGGTGTTAACGAAAGTTCTGACCCATTTAACCCAACAACAAGTATTGTTGGAAATTTTTACCAATGGGGAAGAGCAGCAGTGGTTGCAACTGGCTCTACTGGCAGCGGCAGAATTTCTGGTTGGAATACTACTGCTGCTAATAATACTGCATTGTCTAATACTACAAAGACTTCTGCTGACCCCTGTCCTTCGGGTTGGAGAATACCAACTCATGCGCAGTCGTCAGCCATAGGCAATAATAAAAGCCTTAATCCTATAACAAGTGTGACTACTGGAACGAGAGGGGTGATGCTTGGACGCGCACTGCCATTGCCTTTCGGTGGTTATAGACATTCTACTGATGGTTCTTTTTGCAATAATGGTAGTGATAATACTGTTGCTGGTCGTGCTGGCTACTATGTATCTTCAAGTTATTTCGATGCTGGCACCCAAAAAAAGTTTGCGGTTAGTGGTTCTGGTATGTATCAAATAGACCAATCAATGAGCAAAAATAATGGTTTTAATATTCGTTGTATAAAACAATAAAAAAAGTAAAGAAAATCTCTCGCAAGACGTGTCTGAACCTTGATTTTCATAAGATTTTAATGATTAATATGATTTCGTAATATGGTTTTTAATCATGTATTTCATTCTAATCATTTGAAAATCAAAGTTCAGACAAAAACCCCCCGCGCTACGCGCACCCCCCTTTTACAAAGGGGGGAGGGTGGGGTACTGCAAAGCAGCACAAAATATGCAGGTTACGTAGGGGCAGGGCGCGCCCTGCCCTGCAATGCCCTGCTCTGCAATGCAGGTTACGAGTAGAGAAAAGGCATTGCC
>JAISKN010000244.1 GCA_031260925.1 Prevotellaceae bacterium
AATTTCTACCGAGCGATTCATTCCTACGGAATGATGCTGCATTTGTACCGCAATCCGTTAGGATTGCATCGCTCGGTAGAAAAAAATACAAATATAAACCTGCATTCCGTAGGAATGCACCCCTAAAAAAACATTTCAACCCCTGATTCGCATTAATTGTGCATTTAGTATTTTTTTATAAGTATCTGGTAATTTTAATTTTCTGGATTGCTTCGGCTATCGCCTCGCAATGACGTGCTACCTATTTTGCAAGGACTGCCGTCATTGCGAGGTCGTCATTGCGAGGTATTTCCGAAGCAATCCGAAGCAATTCAGAGAAATTTCACTTCACTACTTCCACCGTTTCTGCCTTTGTTCTTGCCTGCGCTTCGGGGTTGTACATTGCGGCGGCGCGAATGGCGGGCAGCGTAAATGTGCCGATATAGGAGGCTTGCAGGCGAATTTTAAACTCGGCTATCTTTCCTTTGTGCAGGTTGAAATAGGTCAAAATACGGTCGTCCCGCAAATCCTGATACTGCACATAAGCGGGATTTATGCCCTGCATTTCCCTTACGGCAATTTCCCACCCCGCAGGAATGATATGCGTGAGGGCAATATTTTCGTAATCGTTCAGACTGATATTTTCAACGCGGACAACGGCGTAAAAATCTGTTCCGTGAGCAAGTTTTGCAGGGCTAATCGCGTTGCCGTTAATATCTCTGTACGAAACCTGCAATTTCAGGTTTTCGGCAATTTCGGGCAAAGTGTCAGTAAGCGGCACGATTTTTTGTGTGAGCGAAACATACAAAATTCCCTTTTCATTATTTTTTACCGAAACCTTACCGCTGCTTGGCGACAGAGCAAGATTTGTCTGCATAACTGCCTTGCTCGATTTTACCGTCTTTTGATTTTTGCCGTTCAAAGTCCAGTCATAATTGATTGACCCAGACGTTTTTTCTGCCAAATTGCCTATCGCCATAAGTGCGAAAGCGGTCGATTGAGTGCAGAGATATTTGTCTGTTGAAATGCGCTGCGAAATGCGTTGCGCCTGTTTAAAGGCATCTTCCAAACGGTTTAGCAGCGTCATTGTTTGCAAAATCATCGCATCGTCCCGCAGATTGTCGCCGTAGGTGTAATATAGAAAATCGTTGCTTGCCGTCATTGTTGCGGGAACATTGAAAATAAGTTCCTGCGCCGCCGACACTTTGCCGTCTAATGCGTATGCGGAGGCAAGCAGCCATCGGCTTTGCGCGGCGAGCGTTTTGTTTTCTTTGAGGCGGTTCATTGCGCCGAGTTCCGTTGAGCCAGACAGAGCAAGCGTATAAAGCCGATATGCCTGAGCATATTCGCTGTACTTCTTGTCGTTTGCCGACCACGAGCGCGCTGCGGTTTGCTGATAGGTTTTCCATTTTTTCAAAACGCCTTCGTTTATGGTGTAGCCTTTGGCTTTTGCCTCGACAAGAAAATGCCCGATATACGAAGTAATCCAGTCGTCTGCGCTGTTGGAGTTGTCCCAATAACGAAAACCGCCGTTTGACATTTGCCGCGAATAGAGTTTTTGAATTGCCTGTAAAATATTGGTTTTGATATAATTACTCTCGTCAGATGAAATATCTTTAAACTGCGAAAAATAGAGCATTGGAAACGCCCGCGAAGTAATCTGTTCCGAGCAATAGTGCTGATATGAATACAAAAAATCAATTTGCCGCGAAATATCTACTGTCGGAATATAGGCTGCTTCGAGGCGCAGGAAATTTTCTGGCGCGGCTTTGCCGAGATTGTAGGCAAATTCTACTGTTTCACCAGAATTTAAGATTTTATTTTGCGAAACAACAACAGGCGCATTCGGGTTGCGCACCTGTATTTCTATTGTTTCAACCGCCTTTTGTCCATTGCCTTGCGCGGTAACGGTGATTTTTTCCACGCCTGTTTTTTCTGTTGTTTTCAGTGAAAAATAGAGCATTTTGTCGCCTGTTTTTGCAAAATCAACACTTTGGTTGTTATCGTTTATTTTTACCAAATTATTTTCTGATTTTACCGAAACGGAAACATTTTTTACACTGTTTTCCAAAGCAAATACATTTACTGGCAGCATAATTTGCTCATTGACGCTTAAAACTCTCGGCAAAGAGGACAATATCATTAGCGGCGCGCGCACTGCCGATGTTTTTTCGGCATTTCCGTACGCGCCGTTTTGCCCTGCCACCACCATAATGCGCACAGAGCCGACATATTGCGGAAGTTTTATTTTGTGCGAATTGCTGCCGCCGTCAAGGGTAAAAGGTCCGAGAAATTTCACAACGGGCTTAAAACGGTTTGCCTTTGTGTTGCCCTGTTTGAGTGCCTCGTCTCCGCCGACTGACAACATTCCGCTAAAACGTCCGCCGAATGCGCCAATCACATTGTCGTACATATCCCAAGTGCGAATGCCCAACGCCTCGCGGGCAAAAAATTCATTGGCAGCGTTTGGAGTTTTAAAATTTGTCAAATCAAGCAGCCCCTCATCTACCACCGCCAATGTGTAAGTCATCGGCTTACCGCTTTTTTCGCTCACTTTCACGGTAAATTCGGTTTCGGGGCGAATTACGTCAGGCGCAATAATCTGCGGCTCAAGTTTTGCATTTTTATTGCTGACAATCATCGGCTGAATGCCGTACATTCTTATCGGCAACTCATTAATTGTTTGAGAATGAGGCTGCAACAGCGAAATATGCACATAGCAATTTGGCGACATCTCTTTTGTAACGGTAAAAGAATATTTTGTTTCGCCTTTTGCTGCAATGCTGACCCAATTTCGCGAAATTACCTGCGAGCCGTTTTCCAAAGCCACAAGAGCAGTGCCGCCCGCCGCAGCAGGAATGGAAACTGTTGCAGTTTCGCCGACTTCGTAAGATTTTTTATCTAACGAAAAAGAGAGCATTTTTATACCGCTTGGGTCTTCGCTGTCGCCGTGCGAGTCGTTGCCAGCCCAATCAATCCATACGAGCGTGCCTGCGGCGTGTCCGCTTTTCAGGTTTTTTACATACACCAAATAACGCCCCCATTCAGGGTATGGTACTTTGTGCGAAAAACTGCCTTTGCCGTTTTCCGTTTTCACTGTTCCAACGGCTATCGGGCTGTATGACGAGGAATTTACATATCGGCTAAAATTGTCTTCGCCTTCGTTTTCCCACCACCAACTCCATTCAACTTTATAAATTTTCACTAAAATATCTTGATTATCAAGCGGTTTGCCGTCTGCTGAAAGAGAAACAATGTTGTAGGTATGCTGTTTTCCTGTTTCAATATATTTGTTTTTTGCAATATTTGTGTTCAAGCCAACGTATGCGTCAAATGGCGAAAAAGGCAATTCCTGCGTAAAAACGCTTGCATCGCCGCCCGCCTCAAAAACGCGCGTGGTAACAACGGCGTTCAACATTCCTGTTGCATTTTCCGCTTTTGGAATAGAAAATGAAACATTTGCTTCGCCGTTTTGGTCTGTTTTTCCGTTAAAAATTTCAAAAGTCGCGCTTGAAAAATCGCTTGTCGGGGAGTTAAAAATATATTGCTCGTAGCCTTTGAACTGCGTTTTTGTTTTCCGCAGCGTCATTTCGGCTTTTGCCGTCATATCGTGCGCCGTTGCTCCTGTGAGCCACGCAGAAGTTAGTTTCGCCGTAATTTGCCCATTTTTTGCATCAATGCGTTTTGTCCCCAAATCAAGATTGACTTTCAACCGATTGGGCTTAATTGCCTCTATGCGCAGATTTTTATGGAATGTTGCGCCGCCAACTTTTATGTATGCGTTCCACAAGCCTGTGCCGTCTTCTTGCGAGGTTGGCAAATGGAAAACATAGAAACCGTTTGTGCCGTGCGCCGCAATCTGTTTGTTGTAAAACTGCCCTTTGGCGTTATAAACTTCCAAGATAACAGGGTGATTGTCAGGTATTTTCTTTTCTGCATCGTGCAAAATAAACGAAATATGCAGCGTGTCGCCCGGTCGCCAAACGCCGCGCTCGCCGTAGATATAACCCTTTAACCCTTTTTCAATGCGTTTGCCCTCTATATCAAAGCGGGTAAGCATATTTTCATCGCCGTCAGTGAGTTTCAGATACGTTTTTTGTTTCCCCTGCGCTGCGACAACGATAAACGGCTTTCTTTTTGCCTGAATAAGAGCAAAACCGTCAGCATCGGCAGCAGCAGAGCCAATGTTTTGCAGTTGATAGTCATAAATCGTAATCTGCGCGCCGCCAACCGCTTTTGCCGTCATAATATCGGCAACCGACACCCAAACTTTGTTTTCGGAGTTGCTTTTGGCAATCACGCCCAGATTGCTTGTCAGCACATTGCAATGAACCATCGCATCGCTGGTCATATAATAGGTCGGGTTGCAGGGATTTTCTCTCTCTCGCCAATCATAATCTTCCCAATTATAGTTGGGGTTTTCGTAGTAATAATAGGAATATGGAGTATCCCAAAATTTGTCTTCGCTTTCGGTGATTTCGTTGCCTATGATGTTTTGAGTTTGGGTTTCTTCGCTCAAATTATCAGCGCAGGAATAGGTTGAATACTCCTGTTTGAACGACATTTCTATGCGATAAATTGCTCCCGCCTCGCGTTGAATAATTTTTGAAAGGTCGAGTGAATAATTTTGCCAAAAAGCGTATTTTTCTGGCGGCTGATTGAGTTTTAATGTTTTTTTATAAACCAAACGCCCTACACGCCGCAGTTCATCGCTGCCGTTCAAATCGTTTTCCTGCAAAAACTGCAATATATTATTTTCATAAATTTGAATAATGCGAATATCTACCGCTTTGAGATTTACCGCCCGAAACGGCAGTTTCAGGTTGGCGGCATTCGGTAAAATATTGCCCGATTTAATAAGTTTTACCTGCGGTTTTAAACTTTCAAGCGAAATTGTTTTAACAAAATCTTCTTTCAGAGTTTCGCCATCGCTGTTTTTTATGCCTTTGTGAATGGTGAGGTTTAGCGTGAGCGTTTTTTGCGGGTCAAAATAGATTGTCAGGCGGTTGCCTTCCGTTTGCATTGTAAATTTTTTCTGCTCGGCAATGGTAACAAAGCCCCTTAAATCCTGCGTGGCGAGCGGGTCGGAAAACACAATTTCGATACGCGCGTCAGTCTCGCGGATTGCCTCTGCCGACAGCACTTTAAACACATTGCGGGCAGGCACTACGATTGTTTGCACCTCACTTTGCTCTATGTCAAATATTTTTCCATTGACGGTAATTTCAATCTCTTTGTCTGCATCTGTGCGTTCGATATTATTGATGAAAAAATTGTAATTTTCTGCATCAACAGCCTCCACTGTCGGCGTAAGTTTCTGTCCGTCAGCGGTTTTTGCCGACAACGCTTTTTGCACATCTTCCAATGCCACACCGTCAGAAAACGAGATTAACCCGCTTACATTTGCCGTTTTGCTGTCTGGAATGTCGATTGGCGAAAGCGACAGAAAACAGGTTTTTTCCTCAATATGAAACGTGAAAACAAAATTTTTCAACCGTTTTTCAATATCAGGCAGCACCTTTGAGAGGCGGAAAGTAGCCGTATAGGTTTCGCCGTTTTTTAACGTGTTTTCTTTTGGCACAAATTCTATTGTTCTGTCGTTTATCCAATAGGCTTTGCCTTTTATTGACGGCGAAAACTTAAAAAGTCCTTTTGCCTCGCCGTTTTCTTTATATGCTGGCGAAGGCGCGGTAAGTTCCACGCGCACAGTGCCGTTTTGCTGCACGCCGCCGCCCGTAAATGCCGCGATATACGGCGCAAATTCTTCCACAGGCACAATATTTTTTGTGCTGCACGCCGTCAAAGCAACGGCAACTAAAATAAATAAAATATTTTTTTTCATAATAATTTGTTTTTTATAATTAAGATTTATTTTTTTGTTAGGACATAACGCCCTGATTTATAGAGTGATATAAAGGTACTTCTAAAAAGTAAACTTTTCAATATGCGACATAAAAATATCATATCGTGTCATTGCGGGCTTGACCCGCAATCGATTGAAAAACACTTGTGAGCGATTGCGGGTCAAGCCCGCAATGACACCTGCTTTTGATTTTTTGTCAATTATTAGTAAGTTCCCATAATTTTTATGAATATTGGGTATATTGCCTAAAAAACGGACACTGATTTTTTATTTTCTTGTCTTTCCATTTTATTAATTCTGACATTAATTTTCGTTCCATAATATCTTACTGTTTTATTCCTAATGGAATGAAAACACATCTACTTTACCTCTTTTTATTCAAAAATCCCGTAAATTTCTCCAAAGAGCGTTGCAAAACTTCTTTTGGAATAAGTTGTCGCTGATATTCGGCAATCATTGTCGGGCTGAGGCTGCGGCTCATAGCGTATTCTACTACGCTGCGGTCGGCTTCTTGGCAGAGCAGAATGCCTATGCTTGGGTTTTCGTTGCTGCGGCGCACATCGCGGTCAAGGGCTTCGAGATAAAATTCGAGTTGCCCCATATATTCGGGCTTGAATTTGGTCGTTTTCAGTTCTATTGCCACCAAACATTGCAAACCTCTGTGGAAAAACAATAAATCGACTTTGAAAGTAGAATTGCCCACTTGCAACGAATATTCCCTATCTACAAACAGAAAATCTTTGCCCATTTCGAGTACAAACTCTTTCATATTGTCTAAAATGCTGTTTTGCAAACGTTTTTCGGAATGTTTTTGCGACAATCCGAGAAAATCTACAAAGAGCGTATCTTTGAGCATCATCAAGGCTTGCGGGTAGGCGGCTTTCATTCCTTTTGAAAAATTGTGCTTGTCGCCTGTTAATGAGGCGAAAGTGTTGTTTTTGAGGCAACGGCGCAATTCACGCAAGTTGAGTTGTTCTTTATGAGCATAGAGAACATAGAAAATGCGCTCTTCAATAGTATTATAGGCATTTAATATTTCAAAATGATTCGTTAATGAGGTTAAATTTAGAAAGATTGGAAATTGTGCAGTCTCTGACTGCACAATTTCTGCAGTTTCTAATTGTCCAGTCACTGACTGGACAATTTCTATAGTTTCTATTTGTGCCGTCACTGACGGCACAATTTGTCCAGCCAATGGTTGGACTATTTCTGTAGTTTCAAATTGTGCAGACACTGCCTGCACAATTTGTCCAGACGGTGTTTGGAGAATTTCCGCCTCTTCAATTTGTGCCGCCACTGGCTGCACAAATTCATTTAACTTCAATTTGTCCTGATATTCAACAAATTGAACAGAAGAATATGTGTCATAAAAAGAAATCATATTGTAGATATTTCTTCTGCTGTACCCGCGCAAAGTCGGGTCTTGGCTGCGCAGATATTCTGAAAGTTGCGTTACTGTTTTGCTGCCCCAAACGGAGTTTTTGAGCCGTGCCGAAACGTAAGACCCTACTTCCCAAGCGGTAAGCAGGTTTTCATTATTCACGGTTTGCAAGGCGCGTGAGCGGTGCAAAGAAATAATGCCGTGAACTTGCTGAAATTCCTGTGTTGCTATGCTGTTTGTGTTATTCATCTTTTGTCTAAAATTTTATTTGCTTTTTATCCCATCAAAAAAACAGACAAAGTTACAAAATATTTCAATGCAAAAATACCATATTTAAAACCGTACTTCCTACCGCATACAGCGTGTTTCTGTCGATATTGCGCATATCATCGGTGGTGGTGTGCCAATATGCGCCAAAATTGTGGGGCGAATTTTCGTCAAACTGAATAATGTCAATGCAGGGAATATTTGCTATCTGATTGATACTCAGGTGGTCGTCTATTAATTGTCCGCCGCGTTTTGCCACAAAATAGCCGTCAAAGCCGAGATTGGCGGCGGTGTTCCAAACTTTTTCCACCACATTTGCGGCGTATCGCACCGACTCAACTTCCTTGTAAAACTTCGCACTCGGCGCACCAACCATATCAAGCAAAATGCCGAATTGCGCTTGATAATCAGCCGCTTTGGCAGATTTTGCCCATTCGCGCGAGCCGATGCACCAACTGTCTGCGGTGTGTCTGCCTTGGTAAAACTGCGGCGCGCCGTAATCTTCCACGTCAAAAAACACAATATCAACGCCGATTTCTGCGGACAAAGATTTCAGATTTCGCGCCACTTCGAGCAGCACGCCAACGCCGCTTGCGCCGTCATTTGCGCCCAATACAGGCGTGTGCCACTTTGCCTCATCGCTCTCGTTGTCGGCAAAGGGGCGGCTGTCCCAATGCGCACAAAGCAAAATGCGCTGCTTTGCCTGCGGGTTGAAATTGCCGATAATGTTCTTAATATCAACGCTTTGTCCGTTGTAAAGCGTGCCTTTAGCAAGATGAAAATCGGCTGTCGCGCCGTATTCTTCCAACTTGTTTTTAAGGTAATCGGCACAAAGTTTATGCGCAGAAGTTTCTGGCACGCGCGCCCCAAAATCAACCTGTTTTTTAACAAAAAAATATGCACTGTCGGCATTAAAAGCAGGCACTTGCACTGTTGCAACAGATTGATTTTCTGTTTTTTGCGTACTGTTATTTCCGCAAGCAAACAATATTATTGCACAAAATGGGATTAAGATTTTTTTCATTTGATACTTTTTTTTTCTGCAAAAGTACAAAAAAATAAGAAGTTGTACAAAAAGCACGCAGATGACGCAGATTAGACGGATTTACGCAGATTTTCAATAACAATAAATTAGATAAAACACAGATAATCAATGTTTTAATTATCTGCGTTTATCTGTTAAACCAGTGTTATCTGCGTGCTAAAAAAACTTTTTAGACAGCCTCACAATTTACAATTTTATTCAAACATTCTTTTAAACCTCTCAAAGAAACTGTTTCTGCTGCTGGCGTTTGGTTTGAAGTTGGGCGAGGCTTGGAATTGCTCGAAAATACGTTTTTCGTCTGACGAAAGATTTTCTGGTATGTAGATGCCTATATTTACGAGTAAATCGCCTGTACCATAACTATTTACGCTCGGCAAGCCTTTGTTTCTCAACCTTAAAACTTTGCCCGATTGCGTGCCTTTGTCGATTTTTACTTTCACTTTTCCCTCAACGGTAGGAATTTCTACTGTTCCGCCGAGTATGGCAGTTGGCACATCAAGCAACAGGTTATAAATCAGGTCGCTGCCATCGCGCAGCAGTTCGTTGTGCGGCTCTTCCTCAATGAGAACGAGCAGGTCGCCGTTGATGCCGCCGTTGGGTGCAGAGTTGCCTTTGCCGCGCATTGTGAGTTGCATATTGTTCTCTACGCCTGCTGGAATATGCACTTGCACTACGTCTTCGGCGCGCGTAACGCCCTGTCCTCCGCAATATTGGCAGCGGTCGGTAATGATTTTCCCTGAGCCGTTGCAGTTGGGGCAATAACTTTGCGTTTGCATTGAGCCGAGAATTGTCCGCTGAAATTGGGTAACAATGCCGCGCCCTCTACAAGTTGGGCAGGTTTTTACGCTGTTGCTGTCTTTCGCGCCAGAGCCGTTGCAATGCGTACAGGAAACGAGTTTTTGCACTTTAAGTTTTTTATCTGCTCCGTTAGCGATTTCTTTGAGCGAGAGGCGGACTTTCACCCGCAAATCACTTCCGCGCTGTTTTCGCTGCTGCTGTCCTCCGCCATATTCTTGCTGCTCTGCAAAGCCGCGCGCAAAATCTCTAAAAGCACTGCCAAAATGTCCGCCGAAAATATCGCCGAAGTGCATAAAAATATCGTCCATATTTCCACTCCACTGTGCGCCTCCTCCGCTTGCGCCGCCAACTCCCGCGTGTCCGAACTGGTCGTAACGCTGCCGTTTTTGCGTATCGCTCAAAATTTCATACGCCTCCGCAGCCTCTTTAAACTTCTCCTCAGCCGCTTTGTCGCCCGGGTTTTTGTCGGGGTGAAATTCGATTGCTTTTTTGCGGTACGCTTTTTTAATTTCGTCAGCAGAAGCATTTTTCGCAACGCCTAATATTTCGTAATAATCCCTTTTGCTCATAATTTATTTAATGTAAAATGTAGAATGTAGAATGTAGAATGATTTTAGATTTGTCTGTAAATTCTTACTTTGTGAACTTTGTGGTTTTTTCTTTGTGTTCTTCGTGGTTAAAATTATTTACCACAAAATAACAAAGAATAACAAACTATTATAACTTATTTATTATTTAAGTAGTGTAAAATAATTAATGTTATATTTTCTTTGCGGCTTTCCGTCTTTGCGACTTTGCGTTAGAAATATATTTTTTGAACGCAAAGGCGCGAAAGCACAAAGACGCAAAGTATTACATTAATAATTTTATTGCACTTATTAGTAGAAAGTATCGTGTATTCTGTCTTTTCATTTTACATTTTACATTCTACATTTTTTTTCACTCGCCGACCACAACTTTTGCGTGGCGAATAACTTTGTCGTTCATTGCGTAACCCTTTTGCGTACAGTCTATTATCTTGCCTTTGAGGGCTTCGTCAGGAGCGGGAATTGTGGTGATTGCCTCGTGAAATTCGGTGTCGAAATCTTTGTTTTCTGTTTCGATTTCTGCTACGCCCTGCTGTTTGAGAGCAGCCATAAGTTGCTGATAGATAAGGTCAATTCCCTCTTTTACAGCGGAAATTTCGGTGGCGGTTTCCATAGATTTTAGCGCACGCTCAAAATTATCAACCACCGACAAAACAGACAAAACGACACTTTCGCCGCCGTTACGAATTAAATCGGCTTTCTCGCGAATGGTGCGTTTGCGATAGTTATCATATTCCGCCAGCAGACGTAAATAACTGTCATTTAGCGTGTTATATTTTTCTTCCCAATTTTCGGCACTCGATATTTCTTCATTATTTTGCTCATTATCAACGTTTTCTACGTTTTGCTCTTCAATCGGTGCTGTTTCTATTTTTTGCTCTTTTTCTTGCTTTTTGTTATTTTTACTCATAATTTTATGTTTTATTTATATCATTTTTACAACCACAGATAACAAAAACCCTGCCAAATAATTCTGATTAAAAAAATCGGAAATTTTGGCAGAGTTTTTTTTAAAGCCCCTACATCAAAATAACCTTATGCACGCTGCGCTCTGTGCCTTGCGGATTTGTGAGGTGCAGCAGGTAGATGCCTTTTGGCAGGG
>JAISKN010000272.1 GCA_031260925.1 Prevotellaceae bacterium
ATTTGTGAAATATCTAATAATTTTCAAAATTATTAACTAAAAAAATGCACTTCGGAGGTGCATTTTTTTTTTCTGTAATTTTTTGTATTTTTTCACTCTTTTTTAAAATAATGAATAATTCAATCGAAAAAGGAATATTTAACCGTACCGAATTGCTTGTAGGAGAGGAAATTATGCAAAAATTTTACTCGAAAAAAGTGATAATTTTCGGTGTGGGCGGCGTTGGGAGTTGGTGTGCGGAAAGCCTTGTGCGCTCGGGAATTAAAAATTTGACGTTGGTAGATTCTGACAGAGTTTGCATTACCAACATCAACCGACAACTGATGGCAACCACTAAAACAGTTGGCGAAGTAAACGTTAATGCGCTGAAAAACAGACTTTTAGAAATCAACCCAAAGGCGCAAATTAACGCTCTGCAAATGATTTACAGTGCGGAAACAAAAGATTTTTTCGAGATAGAAAAATATGATTATATCATAGATTCAATCGACAGTTTGACGAATAAAATACTGCTGATTGTGGAGGCGACAAAAACCGATGCAAAGTTTTTTTCGTCAATGGGCGCGGCTCTGAAACTTGATTTTTCGCAGATAAAAGTTGCAGAATTTTGGAAAATTGACGGCTGCGGACTTGCTGCCGCCTTGCGTAAAAAAATGCGGCGAAGTCAAACTTTTCCGTCAAAAAAGTTTCAGTGCATATATTCGCCCGAAGTGCTTGAAAACAAAGGCAAAAACGCATCGTGCGGAACAGAAAAATGCCTATGTCCAAAGTCCAAAATCGCACTCGGCAACCCCGACCTCGCCAACCACGAATGGTGCAGCAGCAAAGCCCAAATCAACGGCACAATGGCGCACACAACGGCAATCTTCGGTTTCGCCCTCGCAGGACTTGTGGTTAATGATATTATAGAAAACTAAAAAAATGTGTCATTCCCGCGAAGGCGGGAATCCCATTTGTTCAATGAAGTAGGGGGATTCCCGCCTGCGCGGGAATGACAGTAATTTTTTAGTTACTACCAAAACTTATTTTATAGCACCTCAAAAAAATATTAACCAAAAAGATAAAACTGTTTTTTTATAAACTTTTTTTAGTATTTTTGCATTCTAAAAAAAACTGCAAAAACTTGAATACAACTTCCAAATATATGTTTTTGTTTGCGGCGGCATTAATTGTGGCGGCATCACTCTATTTTACCAATCGGCTGACCAACAAACTCGCTGACGAAGAGCGCAAAAAAATGGAACTTTGGACAGAGGCGATGCAGCGTTTCAACTCAATAGATTTCTCGGACACGATAAATTTTGAACTGATTTGGAAAATTATTGAGAGCAACACGCAAATTCCCGTAATCATTGCAGACGAGTTCGACAACGTAATTAATACGGTGAATATCAACAATATAACGAATGATACGGCGCGTTTTTTTGAAAAAAAAATATCTTCGTTCAAAAATCAAAATTTGCCCATAGAACTCAAAATTTCCGATGACGAAAAACAATATATTTACTACGATAATTCGCTGTTATTAAAGCAGTTAAGTTATTTTCCGTACATTCAGTTATCAATAATTGCGATTTTTCTTGCGATATGTTTTTGGGCATTTGCTGCGGACAAAAAATCGGAACAAAATCGCGTTTGGGTGGGACTTTCCAAAGAAACGGCGCATCAACTCGGCACGCCGATTTCTTCGCTTTTGGCGTGGGAGGAAATTCTCAAAACGCAAAACATTGATACAGAACTGCTTAACGAGATGAGCAAGGACATTGGGCGGCTCAGTATGATTGCCGAGCGTTTTTCAAAAGTCGGCTCGCAGCCCGTTCTCACAGAGGAAAATATCGTTACCGTACTCGAAAACGCTATCGCTTATATGAAAAACCGCACCTCGCAAAAGGTTGATTATCAGATAATTACAACCGTAGGGGCAGGGCGCGCCCTGCCCCGACAACCCCCACACGTCAAAATAAACGTGCCGCTTTTTGAATGGGTAATCGAAAATCTGTGCAAAAACGCCGTTGATGCGATGGAAGGGTCGGGCAAACTCACTTTTGAGGTGTCGCAGAGCGGCAAAAACGTGATAATTGACGTAACCGACACAGGCAAAGGCATTGAGCGCAAAAATTTTAAAAACGTTTTTCGCCCAGGATTTACCACAAAAAAACGCGGTTGGGGCTTGGGCTTGTCGCTTGCCCGCCGAATTATCGAAGATTATCACAGGGGCAAAATTATGATAAAATCGTCAGAGCAGGGTAGAGGAACAACTTTTAGAATTATTTTAAGTTAAAAACTAAGAGATAAAAACTAAAAGTTATGGTACAAACTTTAAAATATGCGCCATAACTTTTAGTTTTTAGTTCCTAACTTTTATTTAACTTTTATCTTCTTTTGCCGTAATCTCTGCTGCCTCTGTCGCCGCGGTCGCGGTCTCTTCCGCCGCCTCTGCGGTCGTCTCGTCTGTCGCGGTCGCGTGGAGGACGCGGTTTTTGTTCAGGTTCAACCCAACCTTCCGGTGCCTCTTTGAGTACGCGAGATGAAAGGCGGAATTTGCCCGATTTTTCATCTACTTCAAGCAGTTTCACATCAATCAGGTCGCCCTCTTTGATGCCTGTCTGTTCCATTGTTTCGTAGCGGTTATAGTCAAGTTCGGAAATATGCAAAAGTCCTTCTCTGCCTGTCATAAACTCAACAAAACAGCCGTAGGGCATAACCGATTTTACCACAGAATGATAAACAGTGCCAACTTCCGGCACAGCAATAATTGCTCTGATTTTTGCCTCTGCCTCTGCAATGCCGTCTTTGTTTGGCGATGCAATTTCCACAATGCCCCATTCGTCGTCTTCGTCGATAGAGATAACAACACCTGTTTCTGCCTGAATGCCCTGAATGATTTTGCCTTGTGGTCCGATAACCGCACCGATAAATTCTTTCGGAATGGTAAAGCGGATTAAACGCGGAGTATGCGGTTTCAAATCGGGGCGCGGCTCTGCCAGCGTGTCGGTGATTTTGCCCAAAATATGCGCTCTGCCTTCTTTTGCCTGACGGAGTGCGTTTTCAAGAATTTCATACGAAAGTCCATCAACTTTAATGTCCATTTGAGTAGCGGTGATGCCGTCTTTTGTGCCTGTAACCTTAAAGTCCATATCGCCGAGGTGGTCTTCATCTCCGAGAATGTCGGAAAGAACGGCGTAGTTTGTACCTTTATTTTCCGAAATCAATCCCATTGCGATGCCGGAAACAGGTTTTTTGATAGGAACGCCTGCGTCCATAAGAGCCAAAGTGCCTGCGCAAACAGTTGCCATAGAAGACGAGCCGTTGCTTTCCAAAATATCAGAAACAACGCGCACTACATATTCGTAATTGTCGGGCAGCATTGGTTTCAACGCTCTGAGAGCAAGGTTTCCGTGTCCAACTTCGCGGCGACCAACACCGCGTGAAGGTCTTGCCTCGCCTGTTGAAAACGGCGGGAAATTATAGTGCAGCAAAAATCTGCCTTTGCCCTGAATTAATGCCTCGTCAATGATTTTTTCATCAAGTTTTGTTCCCAAAGTTACCGATGTAAGCGATTGGGTTTCGCCTCTTGTGAAAACAGCCGAGCCGTGAGGTCCTGGCAAATAATCAACTTCCGCCCAGATAGGACGAATTTCGGTAGTTTTTCTGCCGTCAAGGCGTTTGCCTTCGTCGAGAATGGCGCGGCGCATTGCCTCTTTTTCTACATCGTGGTAATATTTCGATACCAACGCTTTTTTCTCGTCTGTGAGTTCCTCTTCGGGTATCGCAGCGATATATTCGTCTTTTATTGCCGAAAAATTTGCGCTGCGTTCGTGCTTGTTGGTGTTGCCCGAAACGGCAATTTCATACGCTTTCTGGTATGTTTTTTCACGAACATCTTTTTTCAAATCTTCGTCATTAACCTCGTGGCAATATTCGCGTTTTACCTCTTTGCCAGCCGCTTTCATCATATCAAGTTGAACTTGGCATTGCGGTTTAATCGCCTCGTGCGCTACTTTGATTGCCTCAAGCAGCACCTCTTCCGAAACCTCTTTCATTTCGCCTTCCACCATCATAATGTTGTCCAAAGTTGCAGCAACAATGAGTTCCAAATCGGCTTTGTCGAGTTGCTCAAAAGTTGGGTTAATCACAAATTGTCCGTCAATGCGAGCCACGCGCACCTCCGAAATTGGACCATTAAAAGGCACATCGGAAACAGCCAGCGCAGCCGATGCAGCCAAGCCAGCCAATGCGTCAGGCATATCAATGCCGTCAGACGAGTGTAAAGTAACATTTACAAAAGTGTCTGCGTGAAAATCGTCTGGGAAAAGCGGTCTTAACGCTCTATCTACCAAACGCGAGATAAGAATTTCGTAGTCGGAAGGTCTGCCTTCGCGGCGGAGAAAACCGCCGGGGAAACGCCCTGCCGATGCAAATTTCTCCTTGTAATCTACCGACAACGGCATAAAATCCGTTCCCGGTTTTACTTCCTGTGCTGCGCAAACTGTTGCCAGCAACATAGTTTTTCCCATCGTAACCATTACTGCGCCATCGGCTTGTTTCGCCAATTTGCCCGTTTCGATGATGATTTCTCTACCGTCATTCAGTTGGACGGTTCTTGTAATTACGTTCATTACATTAATATTAATTTATACTTTTTAAAATTGCGCAAAGGTAGTAAAAATTAATGAATAATGAATAATGTATAATGATTAATGATTAATGAATAAAGTATAATGATTAATTTTTTGAAATTATAAGTAAAAAGAGGCTCTCTTAAATGTCTTTTAGCACGCAGATAACGCTGATTTAATAGATAAACGCAGATAATTAAAACATTGATTACCTCGTTTTATCTAATTTATTGTTAATAAAAATCTGCGTAAATCCGTCTAATCTGCGTCATCTGCGTGCTTTTGAGACAGTTTTTTTTCACCGTATAATTTCAAAAATTATTCATAAAAAAATATTACCTTTGCACCTCAAAATTAATCACTAACCATTAACCACTAATCATTAACCACTAACCATTAATGAAAGTTGCCTATCACACTTTGGGTTGCAAACTGAATTTCGCGGAAACATCGGCATTGGGGCGGAGTTTGCGCGAACACGGTTTTGAGAACGCGAAAAATGGCGAGCAGGCTGATATTTGCATAATCAACACCTGCTCAGTTACCGACACCGCCGACAAAAAATGCAGGCAGGCGATACATAAATTTACCTCAAAACACCCTGATGCCTTTGTGATTGTTACAGGCTGCTACGCGCAGTTGCAACCTGACGAGATTTCAAAAATAGAGGGCGTTGATTTAGTTGTCGGCTCAAATGCAAAGTTTGATATTGTTGATATTTTAAGAGCAAGGAGTATTTTAAGAGCAAAGAGCAAAGAACAAGGAACAAAGACAGGCGCAAGCGAAAATCAACCAATAATCAAATCAACCAATAATCAAATCAACAAATCAACAAATCACCAAATCAACACATCACCAAATAATCAAATCACCACATCACCAAATAATCAAATAATCAAATCAACACATCAACAAATTACCTCTTTTCAGCCTCTTTTTTCTGCTGACGACCGCACGCGCCATTTTCTCAAAGTGCAAGACGGCTGCGATTATTACTGCACATATTGCACAATTCCATTTGCGCGCGGGCGCAGCAGAAACGCAACCATTGCCGACACTTTAAAGACTGTCAATGAGGCGATTAATGCAGGCGCAAAAGAGATTGTCCTCACAGGAATTAATATCGGCGATTTCGGCAAAAGCACAGGTGAAACTTTTTTTGATTTGATAAAAGAAATTGAAAATCAAGAACAAAGAACAAATCAAGAACAAAGAACAAAGAGCAAAGAACAAAGAGAGGTACAAGCAGACATCAACAAATCAACAAATCAACAAATCAACAAATCAACAAAAAGCGATATTCGCTACCGCATTTCGTCTATCGAGCCGAATTTGCTCACAGATGAGATTATTGAGTTTGTGGCTCATTCTCAACATTTTACGCCGCATTTTCATATCCCGCTGCAATCAGGCAGCGATGAGGTGCTGGCACTTATGAAACGCCGCTACAACCGCCAACTTTTTTTAGATAAGGTGTTGAAAATAAAATCGTTGATGCCGAATGCCTTTATCGGCGTTGATGTTATGGTTGGAATGCGCGGCGAAACCGAAGAACTTTTTGCCGAAACTTATGAATTTTTGCAAAATGCGCCTGTTTCGCAGTTGCACGTTTTTACCTATTCCGAGCGCGCAGGCACAAAAGCGTTGGAAATTCAGCCTGTTGTGCCGCAAAAAGAGCGCAAGCACCGCAGTGAAATTCTGCACCAACTTTCCGAAAAAAAACTTTCCGAGTTTTACGCCTCGCAAAAGGGTAGAGAAGGGCTTGTACTTTGGGAAAGCGGTAAAAATAACGATTTAATGCACGGTTTTACAGAAAATTATGTAAAAGTTTCTGCAAATTATGATAAAAATTTGATTAACACATTTCAAAAAACAGTGATTTGAACTAAAAAATAAGAGTTAAGAACTAAAAGTTAAGGTTGCTAATTATTTGGGGAATTATTAAATTTTGCAATGTTTGTTGTTCGCCATTCGTAGAGAAAAGGCATTGCCTTTTCTCTACATTGAAATTATCAGAATCAGGATTTACAAGATTTTAAGATTTTCTTGATAAAAACAAAATCCATTATTTTTTTTGTGATTGGTGCAAGAGCCAACCTGCACCAATCTTTGTTTTTTTTCCAAGCCCAAGGCGTTGCCATTGGGCTGAATTTCTTTCCCAAGGCTTACGCCATTGCGCTAAAATATATTTGCCTTTCAGGCAATAGCCAGAATTTGCAATGTTACCTATTCCCCAAGGCAGCGCGTTGGGTAATGTTGCATTGTAGGGGCAGCATTGTAGGGGCAGGGCGCGCCCTGCCCCTATCCGTAACCTGCATATTTTGTGATGTTTTTAAGAGTTTAACCTGTTAAGTTTTTAAAACTTAACAGGTTTTATAATCCTGCTAATCCATTAATCCTGCTAATCCATTAATCCTGCAAATCCTGATTCTGACTGTTTTTCCGTCTATTTTTACACCTGCATTTAAGGTATGGCTGACCAGTGAGCAATATAAGTAATATTGCCATACATACTCATACCTACATTATAAAATGGAGGAACATTATCAGGATTACGATGCCAACCAGCAAAAATATATCCAGGTTTGGTCGGTGTTATTGGGCAAAGGACCAGTCTTCCATCATCCGTTGAATTTACTAATTGTACTGCAGGCGTTCCCCCATCAGCATCATAAGTTATTGTGAATGGTACATCATTATGAACACAGCGAATATTCATAGCATATGATTTATAAGAATCAGTGGAGAAATTATTAATCCACCATTCTCCAATAAATATACCAGGATTACCATGTTTAGGGGACTGCCAAAACGATTCAACATCACCGAATACAAGGGCTGTAAGATAAAAAGCGTAAAGAGAAGAAGTCCAATACGAACCTGTTTTAGTGGTACTTTGGGTGCTAACACTACTAATTAGTATATTTAACCACTCACTATAAAATATACCCGCTGCAGGCAAAAAAATAGTGTCAGG
>JAISKN010000039.1 GCA_031260925.1 Prevotellaceae bacterium
TCAATACAGGCAGAATTGAGCATTTGTACCTTGACGAATGGGTGCGCGATATGCACACAAAACGCCTTGTTAATCTGCATTACGGCGATATGACCGACAGCAGTTCGCTCATTCGCATCATTCAAACTGTGCAGCCCGACGAAATCTACAATCTTGCGGCGCAGAGCCACGTTAAAGTTTCGTTTGACGTGCCAGAATACACGGCAGAGGCTGACGCTGTTGGTACTTTGCGAATTTTAGAGGCGGTGCGCATTCTTGGTTTGGAAAAGAAAACAAAAATTTATCAGGCATCAACCTCCGAACTTTACGGACTTGTGCAGGAAGTGCCGCAAAAGGAAACAACGCCGTTTTATCCGCGCTCGCCTTATGGCGTGGCAAAACAATACGGCTTTTGGATAACGAAAAATTACCGCGAAAGTTACGGAATGTTTGCCTCAAACGGCATTTTGTTCAACCACGAAAGCGAGCGCAGAGGCGAAACTTTTGTTACGCGCAAAATCACGCTCGCCGTTGCCCGCATTGCGCAGGGACATCAGGACAAACTCTATCTCGGCAACCTTGATTCGTTGCGCGACTGGGGTTATGCAAAAGATTATGTGCAATGTATGTGGCTGATTTTGCAGCACCCGACACCCGAAGATTTTGTGATTGCCACAGGCGAATATCACACCGTGCGCGAATTTTGCGACTTGGCATTTCGCGAGGCAGGCATTGAACTGCGCTGGGAAGGCAGCGGCGTAAATGAAAAAGGAATTTGTGCAAAAACAGGCAAAATTTTGGTTGAAGTTGACCCCAAATTTTTCCGCCCCGCCGAAGTGGAGCAACTGCTCGGCGACCCCACAAAAGCCAAAACGCTGCTTGGCTGGAATCCGACACAAACGCCATTTGCCGAACTTGTAAAGTTAATGGTGGCGCACGATATGAAAAAAGTTGAAAAAATGTTTAAATGAGTTTAAGCACACGGATAACACGGATTTAACAGATTTACACAGATAAATTTATGTTATACAAAGAATTAACAGATAAAATTATCGCTGCATTTTACAAAGTATATAACGAACTTGGTTTCGGATTTTTAGAAAATGTATATCAAAATGCTTTTTATTTGGAATTATTAGATGCAGGTTTTACAGTAGAAGCACAAAAACCAATCAATGTTACTTATAAGGGGCAGATTGTTGGTAAATATAAGGCAGATTTACTTGTAAATGAAACAATAATTTTAGAATTAAAGGCAGTAGATTATCTGGTAGAGGAACACGAATTGCAACTGATAAATTATTTAAAAGCAACAGATAAAGAAATTGGCTTACTACTGAATTTTGGAACAAAACCTGAAATCAGACGAAAAATATTTACTAATGATAGAAAAAATCTGTGTCAATCCGTTTAATCTGTGTTATCCGTGTGCTAAAAAACAAAAATATGAATAAAAACGCAAAAATATACGTTGCCGGACATCTTGGACTTGTTGGCTCTGCTCTGTGGAATAATCTAAAAGGCAAGGGCTACACAAACCTTATTGGCAAGTCAATTTACGAACTTGATTTGATGAACGCTGCTGCCGTCAAAGAATTTTTTGACAACGAACAGCCCGAATATGTGATACTTGCGGCGGCAAAAGTTGGCGGAATAGTGGCTAACAACACCTACCGCGCCGATTTTATCTACGAAAATCTGGTTATTCAAAATAATGTTATAGGCGAGGCATTTCGGCATAATGTAAAAAAACTGCTCTTTTTGGGCAGCACCTGCATTTACCCGCGCGATGCTATGCAGCCGATGAAGGAAGACCAACTGCTGACCAACGTTTTGGAATATACCAACGAGCCGTATGCGCTGGCAAAAATTGCGGGCTTGAAACTCTGCGAGAGTTTTAATATTCAGTACGGCACGAATTTTATCGCTGTTATGCCGACAAATCTTTATGGTCCGAATGATAATTTTGATTTGGAAAAAAGCCACGTTTTGCCTGCAATGATACGAAAAATTTATTTGGGCAAATGTCTGCAAAACAATGATTTTGAAGCAATTAGAAAAGATTTTGACAAACGCCCTGTTGAAAAAACAGACGGGAAAACCGAACAATCGGACATTTTGGCAAAACTTGAAAAATATGGAATTTTTGCCGACCGTGTGGAACTTTGGGGAACAGGCACGCCGTTCCGCGAATTTCTATGGAGTGAAGAAATGGCTGATGCCTGCATTTTTTTGATGGAAAACACCAATTTTGAAGACATCAAAAAACTTTCCGTTCCTGACGGCTCAAAAGAAGTTAGAAACTGCCATATAAATATCGGCACAGGCAAGGAAATTACGATTAAGGAATTGGCTCATTTAATCAAAAAAACAGTTGATTATCAGGGCAATATCGTTTTCGACAGCACCAAACCAGATGGTACAATGCGCAAACTTACCGACCCGACAAAACTGCATAATCTCGGTTGGCATCATAAAATTGACATTGAGCAGGGCGTGGAAAAATTTTATAATTGGTACAAGGAAAACTAAAAAACTAAAAGTTAAAAACTAAAAATAGGTGTCATTCCCGCGCAGGCGGGAATCCCATTTGTACATTGGTAAGAGGATTCCC
>JAISKN010000114.1 GCA_031260925.1 Prevotellaceae bacterium
AAGAATTAGCAGGATTTTTATTTTAATCATATTAATCAATTAAATCTTATTAAAATCAAAGTTCAGACGATTAAAATCTTTGTTCAGACAAAAAAAATCTTTGTTCAGACAAAAAAAAATTGTAATTTTGCAAAAAAAATCATTATGAACTCTAAAATTCTTACCGAATTTCCGCTGTTGAGCGAAAAGGACTGCTTTTTGCTTGTGGAACGCTATAAAACGGAATTTACATATCCGCTGCACAAGCACGAGGAATATGAACTGAATTTTATCGAAAACGGCGCGGGCGTGCGCCGAATTATCGGCGACAGCGTAGAAACAACAGGCGATTACGATTTGGTGCTTGTCGGCAAAGAAAACCTCGAACACGTTTGGGAACAGGGAAACTGCGTTTCGGAAAAGATACACGAAATCACCATTCAGTTTTCGCCGAAACTGTTTTTGGGCAACTTTTTGGACAAAAATCAATTTGCACCAATAAAAACAATGCTCGAAGATGCACAAAAAGGAATTTGTTTTCCGATGTCGGCAATAATGAGCGTTTATCAAAAAATCAACGCGCTGACCTCGCTCAACCCCGAATTTTACCGCGTAATCGAGTTTATCACAATACTTTACGAACTGTCGCAGAGCAACTACCGCACACTTTCGAGCAGCGCGTTTGCAAGCGCAAACATTTCGACTGATAACCGCAGAATACAAAAAGTGGAGGAATATATCAACAAAAATTACAAGCAGCCAATCACTTTGCCAGAGGTCGCCAAAATTGCAGGAATGACGCCTGTTTCGTTTTCGCGGTTTTTCAAACAAAGCACAGGCAGAGGGCTTTTCGATTTTATTATCGACACGCGGCTCGGCTACGCATCTCGGCTTTTGGTCGATACCACCAACTCAATATCGGAAATTGGCTACGACTGCGGATTTAACAATATTTCCAACTTCAACCGCCTTTTCAAAAAGCGCAAAGACCGTTCCCCAAAAGAATTTAGAGATAATTACAGAAAAAAGAAAACGGTGATTTGAACTAAAAGTTAAAAACTAAAAACTAAAAGTTGGGATAGCCTTGCTATAAAGCACTATCCCAACTTTTAGTTCTTAGTTTTTAGTTCTCAGTTTAATGTCATTACCGTTTCTTCAAATTTTTCTCGCGGCACAAGTGATTTGTTGCGGTATTTTGAGCGGTAATTGTAGATTGTAGTGATGGAATAGCGCAGGAAATTGGCGATTTTTGCGCTGTCAATTATGCCGAGCCTGATAAGCGCGAAAATGCGCAGTTCAGCAGAGAGCGAATGTTCGTGTTTCGGCATAATTTTTTCCTCATCTGGCAGCAGCGTATTGAATTTTTCCACAAAATCGGGGAAAAGATTTATAAATGTGCTGTCAAAATTTTGATAAAACTCCTTTAATTCTTCATCTACAAAGTCGGGCGATTTAAGCAATCTTGCCAATTCGTCAGTTTTTCCGCTCACAAGTTTTTTGTTGAGCATTTTGCGGTAACTTTCGAGTTTGTCGATATAAACCGAACATTGATTTAAAAATCTGCCGATATATTCCTCTTTTACAATGTTGCTTTCGGAGAGTTTTTTATTAAATTCTTGCAGATTTTTATTTGCCGAAATTACTGCTTTGCGCGCCTTTGCCAAACGCAGCATTTGAATTACGAGAAATACAGCAAGCAAAACAAAAAACAGAAGTAAAATTCCTATTGTGAATAGTGCCTTTTTTAATTTATTTTGATGCTCTTCGCGCTCAATTTGATACGCTTTATCTATAACAGGCAAAATTTTTGCAGTCTGAATATTTCTCAGGCGGGCGTTAAAAAAATTGGCATCTTCCAAACTTTTTTTCACATATCTGTTTGACCGTTCAATATCTACATCATTCAAAAGCAGTTCTGCCAAAAGCCTTAAAGATTCGTTCTCTTTTATAGAGAGTTGAATATCAGCAATAGCCGATTGTGCGAGGTAAAATTTTTGATTTGCCGCATCATTTTTTGCACTGTAATAACTTGCAACCAACGAATTAAGAATTGAATAATCTCTTGAATTTGGCTGCATCGTCTTTAAATATGGAAAAAGTGCATTTTTCGCCTCATCAAATTTGCCGCGTTCTATACATTCGCGTCCGTAATTATGCTCATACAGATATGTCTGTTTCGGCATTAGAGCAAGGGCAGAATCTTGGTATAAATCACAAGTTTTTACATAATAATCTTTATTTTCGATATTTGAATATTCTCCCCAATAAAAATAAATTTCCGCAAAAGCGTTATAATAATCAGACAGTTGCGGATTTTCCATCTGTTTTTTATCAATAGATTTCAAAAGAGATAAAGCCTCTGAAAATTGAGCAAAAACGGCATACATTCGCGAAAGTTCTATTTTACATTCCGCAATCCAAGTTTTATTATTCTCTTTTTGAGAAAAAATTAAATGCTCGTTTGCATAAAAAAAAGCGGAGTCGAATACAAAAGTTTCATACTCTTTAAAAATTTGAAAATAGAGTTGATGTGTTTGTCCATCAGCCTTATGCAGCCTCAATGCAGTCTTCAAACTGTCGATTGTCTGCTCTTTCGCCCTGTCGTATTTTTCAGTTTGAGTTATTGAAAAATCGAGGATATTCAATATTGAATCAAGGTTGTTTTTCGCGGAAATTTCACAAAAAACAGCCGAAAGAATTATTAGAAAAAAGATTATTTTTTTCATAAATATTGGTTATTTTTTTCGTGCAAAGTTACAAATTATTTACTTTTTTGCAAAATCATTATTTATAATTTGCAAAAAATAAGTATCTTTGCACTCAGATAAGTAGCACAAAAAATTTAATGTCATATTTTATGGATTGCTTCGCTTCGTTCCTCGCTCGCAATGACGTGCTGCCTGCTTAGAAAAGACTGCCGTCATTGCGAGGTATTTCCGAAGCAATCCATATAAAAAGTATAATATTAATTTCTTTATGAATACTTGATTATTAAGTCAAATTTTAAATCTAATATCAAATGAAAAAGAATTTTACATTTTTCCTGACATTATTGTTGCCGTATTTGCTTGCGGCGCAGGTAGTTACCACCAATCCAGCATTTATACCGAGCAACTATTCGGGTGCGGTTGAGGTGATTTTTGATGCCGCGCAGGGCAATCAGGGCTTAAAGGACTTTACAGGCGATGTGTATGCGCACACAGGCGTTATCACAAGCGCAAGCACGTCTGGCAGCGATTGGAAACACGCGCCGACTTGGCTCAACAACGCCGCGAAATACAAACTGACTTCGCTCGGCAACAACAAATGGCAACTCAACATTACGCCGTCTATTTCCGCTTATTATGGAGTAAATGCAGGCGAAACTGTTGAAAAACTTGCCTTTGTTTTCCGCAATGCAAGCGGCTCGCAGCAGGGTAAAGACGTTGGCGGCACAGATATTTTTGTTGAGTTGATTAACGGATTGAGCGTACAACTCAATACTTCGCCGTCAAATCAGTTACTCAATATCAATACCAATGTTACTTTCAATGCTGCGGTGTCGGAAACTGCGGCTTTGGAACTCAAAATCAACGGCGATACTAAACAGACGGCAAACGGCACAACGCTAACTTATTCTCAAACATTTACTGCAACAGGCGATTATCAGTGCATAATTTTTGCAACGGCAAATGCGCAAACCGTCAGCGACACCGTAAATCTTTGCGTGCTGGCAAATGCGCCGACAGGAACATTGCCCGCAGGCGCGCAGGTAGGAATTAACTATATTTCGCCAACATCTGCAACATTGGTGCTGTATGCCAAAGATAAATCTAACGCGCTGCCCGACAATGTGTTTGTGATTGGCGATTTTAATAATTGGACATATTCCAACAATTATCAAATGAAAAAAGACGGCACTTCGGGAAATTGGTGGCTCACGCTCGAAGACCTTGTGCCGCAGCAGGAATACGCCTATCAATATGCTGTAAAAATTGGTAATAATATTGTAAAAATTTCTGATGCCTACGCCGAAAAAGTGCTTGACCCAAGCAACGACTCTTATCTTGGCAATATTTACCCGAACTTAAAACCCTATCCAACAGGCAAAACCGAAGGACTTGCTGCTGTGTTGCAGACAGATAAACCTGAATTTACTTGGAGTGCGGAAACGCAAAATTTTGTTGAGCCGAACAAAGACAATCTTGTAATTTACGAACTTTGGGTTTATGATTTTTCGGCGCAGCGCACGATTAACGAAGTTACAGAGCGGCTCGATTATCTTGAAACATTGGGCGTTAATGCAATAGAACTGATGCCGATACAGGAATTTGACGGTAATATTTCGTGGGGATACAACCCAAATCACTTTTTTGCGCCCGACAAGGCGTATGGCACAGAAACCGACTACAAAACCTTTATAGACGAGTGCCACAAGCGCGGCATTGCGGTAATACTTGACGTTGTGTTCAACCACGCCACAGGGCAGCACCCATTTGCTAAACTCTACTGGAACTCGGCGGCAAACAAAACCGCTGCTAACAACCCTTGGTTTAATGTTGATGCGCCGCACCCATACAGCGTTTTCCACGATTTCAACCACGCTTTTGACGGCACGCGTAACCATATCAACCGCGTACTGCAATATTGGCTCAACGAGTACAAAATTGACGGCTATCGGCTCGACTTGACAAAGGGTTTTACAAACAATACTTCTAATGACAATACCGCAGGCAACTACGATGCAACCCGCGTTGCTTTCCTCAAAGGTTATTACGATGCAGCAAAAGCGGCAAAAAACGATGTTATTTTTATACTTGAACATTTTTGCGCCGACAGCGAAGAAAACGAGTTGGCAAACTACGGAATGTTGCTTTGGAGAAATAGAAACAATGCCTTTTCGCAAACGGCAATGGGCTATATGACCGACAGCGATTTTGGCGGTGCAAATGTCAAAAAACGTGTTTCCTTTGCCGAAAGCCACGACGAAGAGAGAAATTTTTATAAAGCAAAAACTTACGGCAACGGTTTAGTAAAAACAGACGAAACAGCGCGTTTGAGCCGTATTCCTGCCAATTTGGCGTTTATTTCGCTGCTGCAAGGCAGTAAAATGCTTTGGCAATTCGAGGAATTGGGCTTTGATTACAGCATAGATGCAAACGGCGGGCGCACAAACCCGAAACCGCTGCCCGAAAATCTTGGCTGGTTTCAAAACGAGTTGCGAATGAACGGCTACGACAAAGCGGCAAAAGCCATTGCCCTGCGTACAAAACTCCGCCCCGAAATTTTCATAAACGGCTCGGTATCAGCAACTATCGGCACAAATGTAAAAGTGCGTAATATTTTGTGGGAATACAATGGCACGAAAATACTCGCTGTTGCCAATTTTGACATTGCCGCCAACACCTACACAATGCCCGCAGGCAGTTGGTACGATTACCTGAACGGCAACGCTGCGCAAAACGGCGGTGCAACGCTCACTCTGCAACAGGGCGAGTTGAGAATTTTCACCACCGACAACACTATCGTTGCCCCCGATGTGCCTGATGATTTTCCATATCTTGATGTAAATGAAATTTTAGAAAGCAAATGCGTGGTATTTCCAACAGTTACAAATTCTGATATTTTTATTGTAGCGCAGGATAATATCAAACAGATTGATGTTTTTTCACTTCGCGGCGAAAAACTGTTAAGTTTTGGCAGCCAAACATCAATAAATATTGCAAATCTACCAAGCGGAATGTATTTAATGATTGTAACCTTCGACAAAAAACAGGAAGCATTTAAAATTATCAGAAAATAGGTTTTTGGCTGAATAAAAAAAGGGACGGTTTGGAAAAATAACTGTCCCTTTTTTATAAGAAATTCCATTTTCTATTCAAACACCACTTTCCAACTCTGTTTTGAATACGCGGTAAAAAAGCCGACTGCGCCGCCGCTGATATTGGTTTGAACGTTGGCGGGCGGACCGCTGAAAATCGGTATTGACCACTGCAATTCTTCGCGCACATTTTGTATGTATGCGGCATATTCTTGGGTAATGGAACAGACCGAAATGCCGATAAGGTCTTCGCCATCGCCGTTGTCGCGCACATTTCCGCTGACAGTAAAATTTTTCTGCGCCGACACAGTGCCGCAAAGCATTAAGAATAAGATAATTATGCAAATAAGGGGTTAAAATGCTTTTTTAAGGTTGCATTCCTACGGAATGCAGGTCTATATTTCTGTTTTTTTCTACCGAGCGATGCAATCCGTTAGGATTGCATCGCAAATATGACATCATTCCGTAGGAATGAATCGCTCGGTAGAAATTAAGTGTCACATTTTCAGTGCATTCCGTAGGAATGCAACCCATTATTCGCATTAATTAGATATTTTTTCATTATTATAAATTTTTTCGGCAGCAAAGGTAAAGCAAATATGTTAAATATATCGTGTCCAAATATGATAAAAACTTGTCCAAAATTTCAGGTGAGGGTTGAACGAGAGGTTTTAGAGGTTGAATTTATCGTAAAAAAAATATTAAAAACTATTTGGCAGTTCAAAAAAAAAGTTATACCTTTGCAGCCTCAAAATTTTAAGTTAAAAATAAGATTGATTGTCCTATGGTGTAGTGGTAGCACATCTGATTTTGGTTCAGCCAGCCTATGTTCGAGTCATAGTAGGACAACAAAAATTACTGATAATTTTACGATTATCGGTATTTTTTTATAAAAAAATTGTAATTTTGCAAAAAAATATTATTCACCCTTTTATTTTAACTTTTTGTTATGAAAAAAATCCACTTTATCATTGCATTTTGCGCTATTGCAAGCATTGCAGCGGGGCAAACCCCCAAAAATTTACAGGTAAAAAACGCTGACAATATCATAAATAAAGGTATAGAGGCGTATGACAACGAAAAATTTGACGATGCCAATGCTCTCTATGGCAGCGTTTTGTTTGGCGACTCGCTTTATTATTGGGCGCAGTATGAGTTGGCACTAACGAAATATGCCCAAAAACAGTATCAGGAGGCTGCGGAAATTTTGGAAAAAATACCCGAATGGGCAAATGCTGTGCAGTATTACCACACGCTTAATTTGCTGGGCAATGCTTACGACGAACTTGGGCAGCAGCAAAAGGCGTTGGAGTGCTATCAACGTTGCGAACAAATTGTGCCGTACAATTATATGCCGAAATTAAACAAGGCTGTTGTTTTTCTCAAACAAAAAGAGTTTTCGCAAATGGAAACCGCGCTAAAACAGGCGATTTTTCACAATCCGTCACATTCTCGGCAGCATTTTTTGCTTGGACAGGCGTTTTTGCAGCAAAAGCAGATTATTCCTGCAATTTTGGCGTTAAATTATTCGGTTGTGCTTTACCCAAATTCAAATTGGGCGGTGGAGGCGTTGTCGCTTTTGAACGATATTTATCTGCAAAACGACTATGAAACAATGGCTGACGGCTCTATTTCAGACGAAACAAAGGACAGAAACAAACGTTTTAAAACGCTTGAAACGCTGATAAAATCGAATTATGTTACGAGCGGAAAATTAAAGGCTAAAACAAATATCAATCACATAATTACTTTGCAAAATCAGTTGGTTTTTGAAAACCTTGAAGCGAAAGCAAAGTCAAAAGATATTGTAGATTTGCTTTACATTCCTGTTTTTAAGGCATTGGTTGCCGACAAAAAAACTTACAACGATTTTTGTTATATGATTTTGCAGCGCACAAATATTGATAACAACAAAGTCAATACAAAAGCGCAAAAAATGCAAAAAAAATTCAATAATCTTATTTCTCAGATAATTATTCCAAACTTAAATTCCGCATTGGCGCAGGGTTTAGAGCAAAATACAAAAAACATTACCTACAATTATGACAATAATTTTGTATTGGAAGATTTTGGAAAATACAATTCAAGCAACAAAAAAGAGGGCGTTTGGACTGTGATAGAAGAGCAATCTGTTATTGAAGTTACCTATAAAAACGGCGTTGAAGACGGGCGGGCAAAAATTTATAAAAAAGGAAAACTTGCTTATGAATACGATTTGAAAGGCGATAATATTGTTGGAGAAGTGATTGTTTATTATCCGCAAGAAAAAGACAAACCGCTGAAAATCAAACAAATATATTCGCTTAACAAAAATGGGGAAAAGACAGGAACTAAGAAATTTTATAATTATGCAGGATTTTTAACCGAAAATTCAAATTGGGAAAATGGTTTTTACAACGGAAAAGTTGAAACTTTTTACAATCAGGGCAGCAAAAAATTTGACGGATTTTATAAAAACGGAAATGTTGCAGGAAACACCACAGAATATTTTGAAAATGGAAAAATCAAATTTCAATATGTGCAAAATCCTGACAAAACCTTTGCCTTTACATCGTATTACACAAGCGGAAAACCGAAAATGGAGGGCGTTTATGCCGACAGTGTTTTAGTTGGAAATTACACAAAATATTATTCCACAGGCGAAAAGCAGGAAACAGGTTTTTACAATGAGAAAGGCGATTTGCAAGGCAAAGTGATTGATTATTATAAAAACGGACAACTGCAAAGCGAGGCGGTTTATGCAGACGGCAAAAGCGTTTCGTTAGTAAATTATTGTCAGTCGGGCAAAAAATTTGTTGCCACAAATTTCAAAGACGGCAAAGTGCAGGAAGTTATCGTTTTCAATGCAGACGGCACTGAAAAAGAGCGTGTTAAGCAGAAAAACGGCGTTTTTGTTTATGATTTATATTTTTATGACGAAAATAATATTGCTTTCAAATTTAGAACTGTCAGCATTGACGAGAATGGCAATTTACACGGCTTGAATTATGAATATTCGCCGCAGGGAACAATAATTGAAAAAGCAAATTATGCAAACGGCAAAGCAGACGGCGAAACATTTAATTATTACCCTTCTGGGCAAATTTCCAAATATGCTCAATTCAAAGACGGCAACTATAACGGTTTTAGCCTCGAATATTACCAAAACGGCAAAATGCAAAGCGAGGCGTTGTGCAAAGAAAACTATCTTTCAGGCGTTCAATACAAATATAATTCAGATGAACAGTTGAACGAAAAAATGGTGTTTGATGATGATTTTAATATTGTAAATGCAACGTTTTTTTACAATGATAAAGTTGATTACGAAAATTTTTATCAAGAAGGTATGCTGCAAAAGTCCAATTTATATGACGAAAACGGCGTTTTACTGCGCACCAATACTTTTGACAACGGCACAGGGAAATATAATGCGTATTATCTAAACGGCAATATAAGTTTTGCAAGAAATCTTGTTGCAGGCGAGGCTGACGGCATTTTTACCGAATATGATATTAACGGAAAAGTTTTTAATTCCTACGAATACAAAGCGGGAAAAATTGACGGCTTGCAAAAAGTTTTTGATAGAATTACGCGAAAATTATATTATCAGGGCAATTATAATGCGGGCGAACTCAATGAAAAAGTTGTTTTTTATGAAGACGGCATAAAAACTTCTGAACGTAATTTTGCTGAAAATCAAGATAACGGCAAGGCAATTTTTTATTTTGATAATGGAAAAATAAGCAGTGAAAGAGAGTATGAAAATGGCGTGCGTGACGGACTTTCAATATATTTTGCGCCTGACGGAAAAACTGTCAGATACAAGATTTTATTTTTCAGAAATATTCCTTATGCAATTTCTGTAATGAATGCAGATGGAAAATTATCTGATTATCAGCAAATTACAAAACAAAAACAGACTTTTACATCGTATTATTCAAATGGTGTTGTTTCGAGCGAAATCACGTTTGAAAATGGCTTATGGCAAGATGATTACAAGATTTTTTACCCGTCAGGCAAACTTTGCTCAAACTCAAAATTTGATAAAGATGTGAATATTGCCGATATGGATTATTACGAAAACGGCAATCTTTATTCCGAAAGATATTTTAAAAATGGCGAACTGCACGGCGAACAAAAATTTTATCACCAAAACGGAAATCTTAAACGGGTGGAAAATTACAAACTCGGCAATTTAGACGGCGAAGTAAAAATCTACGATGTTCAGGGCAAATTAATTGAAACTCAAACTTGGTTTAACGACACAAGAAAAAAATAATGAAAGTTGAAAGGAACAACTGCTGATTTTTAACAGGTTGCCCAACTTTCAACTTTTTGACTTTATAACTTCTAAACTAAAAAAATATGAAAAAGACTTTTATTTTCTCATTATTATTTTGTGCAGCAATTAATCTTAATGCACAAATTGGGTTGAATTTAGACAAACACACATTCATACCCGAAGTAAAACTTACCGCAGAAGAGGAAAAAATCTACGAAAAAGACGATGCCTATTGCCTTTATTACGGCAAGGCGTTTGATTACCGCCTCAACGATGCGGGTCAAATTGAACTTTACGAAATGCTGCATTTTTCGTTCAAAATCTACAGCAAAGATTTTGTAGATGATGTTAATATGTTTGAAATCAATACATCAAGCAAAAAAAACATCATTTCTTGCGGGGGAAAACTCACCAAAGCAGACGGCAAAATCGAAACGCTTGGCAAAAAAGATATTACCGAAGATATTGATGATGACAATGACACTACGTTTTTGCTGAAATTTCCAACTGCAAACACAGGCGACATTATTGAGTTTTTTTATGTGGTGAAAAGAAAAAATGTTTCAACATCAGGTTTTTGGCGTTTTCTCGCAAGCAATGTTGCGGTCAAGCAGTTTGATGCGACTTTTATTATGCCCGAACACCTCTCTTTTGACGTAATCGGCTACAACGGCTTGCCGAACGCAACCGACCAAGTGATTGACGGCACTCGTTACCAATGCGTTTCCGTGCAAAATTTGCCGAAAGTAAAAGATGAAGCAATGTCATTCACTCGTGCGCATTTGCCCCGCGTGGAATACACTTTCAGGTATAATTACAGCAACAATAAAACTAAAAAACTCAACACGTTAGATTATTTTAAAGATAATATTTATGTAATATACAACGAGTTTGACAAAAAAGAACAGAAAGCGTTGCAAAGCATTAATTCCGCAATTAAGGTAAATAAAAAATCTACTCCGCTTGAACAGGCGCAGCAGATTGAAAATTATGTTAAAACAAATTTCAACCTTATGAATATAAATGCTGTTGTTTTACGCGATTTTACATTTATTAATAAAAATAAACTTATTAACCGTAGCGGCTGCATAAAGTTATTGCATAATTTATTTAAAATCAACAATATAAAATCTGAAATTGTTATAACCACTGATAAAACAGATGTAATTTTTGACGCAAAAGCGGACAATGGAAATTTTCTTGATGAGCCATTGTTGTATCTGCCTGATTTTGAACAATATACATCTGCAAATGAAAATGCTCGAATTGGGTTGCCATCGTATTTTGTAAGCGGTTGTGAGGGAATAATTTTTAAACAACTCGCCAACTATTCGGTTTATTCTACCGAAGTTTGCAAAATTCCGCTTGCCGCTGCTGAAAAAAGTCAGGACAATATTGATGTAAAAATAAAACTTGATATTGACGAAAATCTTATTGCAGCAGATATAAAACGCGAAATATCAGGCTATCCTCTTGGTTTTTTACAAATAAATCTGAGTATTGTCGATAAAAAAGATTACGAGGAAAAAGGCTTAAACAAAAGAATTGACTATTATCTCGGTTTGGGCGTGGAGAGTTTTAACGTAAAAAATATTAAGATTGAAAATATTTATAAAAAAGATATTATAGCCAAACCGCTGATTTTGAGTGGCAATATAGAAGATTACCACGATTTGAAAAAATCGGCTGACACGCTCGCTTTCACTGTCGGCTATTTTATCGGCAAGCAAGACCCGATAAAACAGGACGAGCCGCGAACTTTGCCAATAGAAAGACACTATAATGTGCAGTACAAACGCACAATCGAAGTGGAAATTCCTGATGGCTACAAATGCGTGAATATCAGCGATTTAAACATTGAGGTTTTTGACAGCAACAACAAAACCGCTGCATTTGTTGCAACAACACAACTTGCTGACAATAAAATAGTTATCGTTTGCGAGGAATATTACAAGCGCGATTTTTACCCTGCAAATGAAACAGACGGAATTATCAATGTTGTAAATGCTGCCGCAGATTTCAATAAAAAAAGATTGATTTTTGTGAAAAAATAAAAAAACATATATGAAAAAAACATTATTTTTAACAATATTTATTTCGCTTTCTTTTGGCATTTTTGCTCAAACTCCTGCAAAATATTGGGTGCAATTTACTGATAAAAACAACTCAAAATTTTCGGTTGCCAAGCCTGAAGAGTTTTTGTCGCCGCGTGCAATCGAAAAACGGCAGCGTTTCAACATCGCCGTTACCGAAACAGATTTGCCTGTGAATGAGAGTTATATCACGCAGGTTTTGGCGTTGGACACTTCTATTGTGCTGTATTCAAAATCAAAATGGCACAACGGAATTACGATTTACTGCACCAATGACTCAATTTTTTCACTGCTCAAAGCCTTAAATTTCGTAAAATTTGCTGAGCGCACAATCAAACTCAAAGAAAACGAAAGCCGTTATAAATCAGTATTTTATAAATCGTTTGGAAATAATTTCGCAACGCCAAGCAATACAAAACCAACCAAAGATTTGGATTACGGCAAGTCAAAAGAGCAAATCTATATCAACAATGCACAGTGGTTGCACCGTTTGGGTTTTCGCGGCGAGGGCATTCAAATGATGGTGCTTGACGGCGGTTTTCATAATACGGATTCAATTCGGCATTTCAAAAATCTGCGCAACGATGGCAGAATTTTAGGCATACGCAATTTTGTACAGCCAGCAATCGACCCAATGAGAAAATCCGAGAGGCACGGCACAATGGTGCTTTCGTGCATCGCCTCAGAAGTTTCAGGCGAATTGATTGGTACTGCGCCGAAAATTTCGGTCTTCCTTTCGGAAACGGAAGACGGGCGCAGCGAAAATAAAGTTGAGGAAGATAATTGGGTGGCAGCCATTGAATTTGCCGACTCGCTCGGCTGCGATGTGATAAATTCCTCGCTCGGCTACACACGCTACGATGATGACGAAAAAAGTTATAACTCGCTGCTGCTCAACGGCAAAACTTCGCGCGCCTCGCTCGCTGCCGCAATGGCTGCCGAAAGGGGCATAATCTGTTGCATTTCGGCGGGCAACGCTGGCAATGATGCGTGGAAATATATCGGCACGCCAGCCGATGCCTACGATGTTTTGGCAGCGGGCGGCATTGATATTTACAAAAAACGCTCAGTATTTACCTCATACAACACGCCTGAAAATGCGGCTATCAACCGTGTCAAACCAGATGCCTGCACTGTGGCGACAAATGTTTGGCTCGCCAACCCGTTTTCAAAAACGACAACGGCAAACGGCACTTCTTTTGCCTCGCCTTTGCTTGCTGGAATGGTTAGTTGTCTTTGGCAGGCTTTCCCGCAAAAAAGCGCGTACGAAGTTATGCAAGCCGTGCGGTTGAGCGGGTCGCAGGCAGACAAACCCAACGAGTCGCTCGGCTACGGCATTGCCGATATGCTCAAAGCGTATAATTTGCTGCTCAACCCGCAAAATGATGATTTTCAAGTGAAATTAAATAATGTTGTGCTGAACAAAAAGCCGTTTGTTTTTGCTGTAAATTCAAATATTAGCCAAAATATAGAAATCATTATTGAACAGGAAAACGCAAAGTTCCGTATTCAAAAAAATTTCAAAATCAAAAAAGGAAAAAATATTTTGAAAATCAAAGAGTTATCAAAAATTTCCACAAATTTGCCGTTTGATTTTGTTAATTTAAAAATAAAATCAGACGTGGTAGAGGAACATTTTGTTTTAGGAATAGAACATAATTAACAATGTGAATTACTGGTTGAATTTTTATAATGAACCACAGAGAACACGGAGTTACACAGAGAAAAATTTTAATTTTTCTACTCTGTGGTCTTAAAAAATATAAAATCGAATGAATAATATAAAATATAAACAA
>JAISKN010000225.1 GCA_031260925.1 Prevotellaceae bacterium
AATCCTCGCATAGAATTAAACTATGGTGTATTAAACTGGCTTGAAACAGGTATTTATGCAGGTTTTATGATGTATAGATATGATACTTCTTTTGATTCTGGAAATTATTGGTTTAATCCCGATGAAGATTTAAAGTATGCTTATGCGCCAACTTTTGGAGTTAATATTAATTTTCATATTTTACCATTTTTTGTAAAAAATCAAAAATGTAAGTGGGATTTTTATGTTCCCGTTCGTTATGGCGGTTGTTATTTAACGAAATGGCTTGACGGTAAATACGGTGTAATAATGGAAGAATTAGGCACTTGGGACGATGTAGATGGCGAGCCAAGCAATAACAGATACAGACACGAATACGGTGCGGGTCTGGGTGTTGCTGTTTATATCAAAAACATAATGGGTTTCTATACAGAAGTATTAGGCGGTCAGTTTTCATACTGGCCAGAGTTAGTAAGAAGTCCATACAGTATAAGGGTTGGCTTAACTGCAAAATTCTGAATAATAAGAAAGAGCCTGCACAAAAATTACAGGCTCTTTTTTGTATAATATTTTTTTGTAACTTTGCATTTTAATAAATATTTTTTTATGATTATGAAAAATCTTGTATTTATCGGTTTTTTACTGCTTTCCGTGCCAATTTTTGCGCAGGAAAATGATTTGAATTTTGACAAGCGATTTATTAATTGCGAGGAAAGATGGGTTGCCGTACAGCAAAACAACGAAAATTCGTATCTTTTGGGCTTTGTTTTTATCGATGAAAACGGCTTAAATCTTGGTATTGAGGGCAATTTTTCGATTGACGAAAACGGCGATTATCTACTGCAAAAAAACTTGGGCAAACGGCAAAATATCAAATTAGAACCTGACAATCAGCAAGTTGCGTTAATTCCTATTGAGCGGTTTTCGGAACTTGACATCACCACAAACCCCGACTGGTTCAGGGCAATGCGCAAAATTCCAACAGTGCAATCGTTTTGCAACGCTGGATTTATCCATAATAAATGGAATAATTGTTATAGTGCGCTGATTTATTTGAAGTTAGCAGAAGACAAAGGCGCAAAATCCAGAGAATTTTTCTCCGAAATTATCTACTCATACAACTGTTTGGGCGATTTTACGAGCGCGGCGGAAATTGGCGCAAAGGGCGTTAAAAAATTCCCTGATGATGCTGTTATCAACCGCGAAGTGATTTTTGCGCAGGCAAATGCAGGCTTGGCAACCGATGCCGCAAAAACCTGCAAAAAAGCAATGGTAAAATGCACCGACAGAAGTTATAACGGCGAAAATTGCTATAATGTTTTGCGCGCTTTTTACAAACAAAAAGATGTAAAAAACTTTAAAAGTTGGCTCAAATCAGCAAAAAAATTCAACAGCAATAACCCCGAAACAATGAATTTTATCGCTGAAATGGAGGAAACCCTCCGCGCCGAAATAGGCGGCGAGGACTTTTTCTAAAATGTTTTAATCAAATAGTGATGAAAAAACTGTATGCAATAATAATTTTCAGCATAACGGCTGCGATGGGAATGCTGCTTTTGGGCGGACTTCTACTGTTGCCCGAAAATATCGTTGATGTAAATTCAATTCCGTTTCAAAAATTTTTGCAGGCGGTACAATCGGGTTTGATTTTTGCCTTGCCAGCAGTAATTACGGTAATTATTTTTGCAAAAAATCCGTGCAATTTTCTACGTTTAAAACAGTTTAATCAGCGAAATTTTTGGCTCACAACAGCGTTTATTTTTACGGCAATTCCTGCTATCGGCTATATAAATTTGCTAAATCAAAAAATGCGTTTGCCAGCATTTTTAAGCGGCATTGAGCAAAAAATGCGTGCAATGGAAGACGTAGCGGCGCAACTGACAGAACAATTTTTAACCGTAAATTCCATTGGCGGACTTTTGGTCAATTTGCTCGTCATTGCATTGATTGCCGCTGTTTGCGAAGAGGTGCTTTTTCGCGGTTTTCTGCAAAAAGTTTTTGAGAAAGAATTTAAAAATGCACATCTTGCAATTTGGCTTTCAGCGTTTATTTTCAGCGCGATACATCTTCAATTTTACGGATTTTTTCCTCGAATGCTGCTCGGCGCGGCGTTCGGCTACATCGTTTTTTGGACAGGGTCGCTTTGGCTGCCGATTTTGGCGCATTTTATAAATAATGCCATTGGCGTAATAACGTTCTATGTCGCGCAGCAACGTGGTTTAAACCCCAATATAGATGATATTCCATTAAGCAATTCGTGGCTTTTTGCTGCGGCGTGCGGGTTGGCAAGTTTATTAATTTTAAACAAAATTTATTTATCAAAGTCTAAATACAGTTACGATTTATGATTTTAGATTTACGATTTGGCAAACAGCGTATATCAAAATCAATCGTAAATTATCAATTACTTATAATAAAATCTAAAAATATGAAACATCTATAACAAAGATTTAGACACACAAGGGAATGATTGTAATTTTACACGTCTTTGCTCTTTGCTCTTTGTTCTAAAATTATAACAATATGAAAAAACTTATTATTTTGGCAGTTTTCGCCATTTTTACAGCAAATTTATTTGCTCAATTACCTGCGGTTACGCTCAAAACGCTTGACGGAAAAACCGTAAATACTGCGGAACTCAATAATGACGGAAAGCCGTTCATTATCAGTTTTTTTGCGCTGTGGTGCAAGCCGTGCCAGCGCGAACTCAAAGCCATTGCAGAAGTCTATGACGAATGGCAGGAGGAAACAGGCGTGAAAATTTTTGCCGTTTCCGTTGATGAGGCGCAGAATATTCACAAAGTTAAACCGCTGGTTGACCAAAATCAGTGGGAATACGAGATTTTGCTCGACCCAAACAGCGATTTTAAACGCGCTTTGGGCATCAATATGATACCCGCCACATTCATTTATGACGGTAACGGCAAACTTGTGGAAAAACGTGTCGGTGCGCCCGAAGGCTCAGAAGAATATTTAATCGAAAAAGTGCGGGAAATTATTAAAAATCAATAAAAAAACGGTGTCATTCCCGCGAAGGCGGGAATCTCCTGCCAAAAAATTCTATGAAAATTGGGGATTCCCGCCTTCGCGGGAATGACAGCATACTTATTATGAAAAAAATATTATTAATTATTCATTGTTCATTATTCGTTTTTGCACTTTCGGCACAAAATGACGAAAAAGTCAATTTTTCGGGCAGTTTGCAAAGCGATATGCTTTTTCCGCAAAAAGATGAGCAAATCGGCACGGGTGATGTTACAGATAAATTTCTGTCCAACAATTACTTAAACCTTAATCTCGGCAGTAAATTTGTTGATGCAGGCGCACGTTTGGAGTTGCTACCAAAGCCGCTTGTTGGTTTTGAGTCTGAATTTGCAGGCGCAGGCATTCCAAATATCTATGTTACAGGCAAATACAAAAATTATTCGCTCACTGTGGGCAATTTTTACGACCAATTCGGCAGCGGTTTTATTTTCCGAACATACGAGGAAAGAAGTTTGGGAATTGACAACTCGTTACGTGGCGCGCGGCTTGTGGCGCAGCCCTACAAAGGCATTAGAATTAAGATTTTGGGCGGCTCGCAGCGAATTTATTGGAACTATGACAAAAGCAATGCGCTGGGTTTCGATTTTTCGCAGGGCGCAGTTTGGGGAGGAGATTTGGAGTTGAATATCAATGAATGGTTTGAGAAATTGCAGGAGAAAAATTGGAATATCCTGCTCGGCGCATCGTTTGTGAGCCGCTTTCAGCCTGACGAGGAAATTCTGAAAAATCTGAACGAAAAACTGAATTTGCCGAAAAATGTTGCTGCGGGCGATTTTAGACTTCAAGTGCAAAAAGGCGATTGGAGTGTGCTTGCAGAATACGCGCTCAAAGCAAATGACCCATCAAACGACAACGATTATATCTACAAAAAAGGCTCTGCGCTGATGCTTTCTGGTGCATATTCCAAAAAAGGCTTAAGCGCGCTTTTTCAGGTAAAACGCAGCGATAATATGGCGTTCCGCTCTGTCCGCTCGCAACGCGGAACAGCAGCGTTTATCAACCATTTGCCCGCATTTACGCAAACGCAGACTTACGCATTGGCTGCCCTTTATCCGTATGCCACACAGCCGTTGGGCGAATGGGCTTTTCAAGGCAGTTTCGGCTATACATTTAAAAAAGGCACGAAAATGGGCGGAAAATACGGCACAACTTTCAAACTCAACGCCTCCTATATTTGCGGAATTAAGAAAACCCGCACACGCAGCAACGGCAGAGAAGATGCCTATAAAGAGGGCGTAGATAATTGGGGAACAAACGGCTACAACTCAAAGTTTTTCGGCTTTGACTCCACCTATTACACCGATATTAATCTTGAATTTAGCAAAAAAATATCAAAAACTTTTTCGTTGTCGGCAACTTATATGTTCCAAATTTACAATCAAAAAGTGGTTGAAAAAGAGGGACATTTGAAAAAATCGCACATCGCAATAGTTGATTTAAAATATCAACCGCACAATAAATTTGCGTTGCGGGGCGAAGTTCAGTATCTTTTTGCACAGGATATGCTGGAATTTAGCGGTTACGATGCAAAAGCCGAGCGCGGCGACTGGTTTTACGCGCTTGTAGAGGCATCGCTTTTCCGTTCGCTGATGATTTATGCCTCAGATTTGATTAATGTCGGCGGCAACGGCAACCATTACTACAACGGCGGGCTGACCTACAATATCGGCTCTCACCGCATCGGACTGGCTTACGGCAGAACGCGCGCGGGCTTCAACTGCTCTGGCGGCGTTTGCCGTTGGGTGCCTGCATACAAAGGCATTCAAGTAAGTTATAATGTGAATTTTTAACTGTCTGAACTTTGATTTTAATATGATTAAAATGATGGATTATGATTTTTAATTAATATTATCAAAAATTTGAAATACTTTTAGGTAAATCATATTAATCAAAAAAAATCATATTAAAATCAAAGTTCAGACAAAAAACAATAATTATGAAAAAAACAATATCAATTTTAGCAATACTTTCGGTAATTTTTTGCGCTTGCGACACCATTCCTGAAAACGAAAGAACAATAAACACCGATTTGGGAAACTTCAAAAAAACCGTTTTGCTGTTCGATTTTACAGGTTGGCAATGCACAAATTGCCCTGAGGCAGCGCGTATGGCGCACAATTTGCAAGAGACGGCAGGCGAAAAACTCATTGTCGTTTCACTGCACCCGAAAGGCATCCATTGGACAGAGCCAACCGACAGCGCGCTCGATTTGCGCAGCAATGCAGCAACAGAATATTGGAGTTTTTTCGACAAGCCTGACGCTTTTCCAATCGGCACAGTCGATATTATTCCCTATAATGATAATTTGTTGATTGACAGAATTTTTTGGTCGGCTGCCATTGCTCAACGAATAGTAAAGGAAATGCCGCTTGATTTGGAAGTTTCTTGCGGTATAGACACGCTGACAAGCAAAATTGCTATAAAATCAAAAATTTCTGCCAGCAGCGAAACATCAGAAACGGAAATTTACAGCCTGATTTTGCTTGTTATGGAAAATAAAGTTATCGGCGCACAAATTGACAACGGCGTGCGCAACAACAACTACGAGCATAATCACGTTCTGCGCGATGCAATCAACGGCGTTTGGGGCGAGCCGTTTTTTAGCCCGAAAAAAGATGATTTCATCGAAAGAACGGCGGAATATCAAGCAAACAGCGCGTGGAAAATTAAAAATTGCGATGTTGTCGGAATAATAATAAACGCACAAACAAAAGAGGTTGTTGCAGCGCAAACGGCAGAAAAAGTTTTTGAATAAAACAAAACCCTGCTGTCAAATTTTTGACAGCAGGGTTGTTCTTTATTCGGTTTTGACAAACTCAAAATTACAATTTACAGTTTGCCAACCGTCTGATGTGTAAAAGTCTTTTTGAAATTCAAAATAAAGAGTATCATTTTGCCAACTCAAATTTTTAGGAACTCCAAATAGTTCTTCCCAATAATGTTCTCTGCCCCCCTTATTATAATAAAACTCAAATTCAAAAGTTGCAGGAGAGATTGAAGTCATTTCGTATTGATAATATTTAACCCAATAATTAAAACACCCTTGTTCAGCAGGCTCTCGATTATAATCAACAACATTGTACAAGACAACGGCTTCAACCTTAAAGCAAGCATTTTCATTTTCATTAAGACCGTCAAAAATCATTCTTGTACTATACTCATAATTTCCCCACACGCAAGTAAATTCTTTTGACAAATCAGTATTTGCAATGCCATCTAAATTCAAATCAACAGGAATATCTGACATTTGCTTAGCAACAGAATACTTTCCTGCTATTTTGGTTTTTGCAAATTCCCGTGTGGTTGCGGCAGTATCAATTTTTGGCTCTTCTGGCGTTCTATTACAGGAGCCAAAAATTAATACAATAAGCAGTAAAAATAATTTTTTTGCTTTCATCTGTTTAAAGTTTTAATTTAAAAAAACACAAAAAAGATAGTATGCAGTTATGCTTTTTCCGCATACTATCTTATTAAATCAGTTATCAGCGACTATACCGAATTTTATCCTTTACATCAAATGTACGAAATTTCAGATTTTTTATGTTTGGCTGATTTTTCACACTATTAATGTCAAAATCTACATAATCTTCAGTAATTGACATTTTTCCATCAATTATTTGATAGTACTCAATTCTTCCAAGATAACCATCATCAATAACTATACATCGCCAACCACTTACAGTATCAGACATAATAAGATTCGTATATTCTTGATTATTTGCAATAGTCCAAGAACCAAATGGAAGAGATGTCGCTTCAATAGGCATTGAATAGGTTAATTCAAAAATTAAATCAAATTCTTTGCTAATGAAAGCAAAGTCGCATTTATGCAAATCACCTTCATTATAGTAACCCCAAGTAGTTAATTTAATTTTATTCCTACCTTCATACTTATCTGGTATTTCAGGTGTTTCTGGTATTTTTCTTTCAGCACAAGAAGAATACATTATCGGAATAAATAGAAATATTATTTTTATTACTGATTTCATAATTAACAAAAATTGTTTTTCATCTGTTTATAGTTTTAAAGTTACAAAAAAGATAGTATGCAGTTATGCTTTTTCTGCATACTATCTAAAAATCAGTTATCAGCGACTATACCGAATATGTGGCATTACTTCAAATATACGAAATTTTAGATTTTTGTAACTTTGGTTATATACACTGTCAATATCTAAATCTACATAAGTGTCAGTAATGGTTAATTTTCCCGAAATTACTTGATAATAAACCCATCTCAAATTGTAACCTTCTTCAACTCGAATACATTGCCAAGCACTTACAGTATCAGATAACATAAGATTAGAATATTCTTCATTGTTTGCAATATGCCAAGTTCCAAAAGGAAGAGTAGTTGCCTCATAAGGCATTGAGTAAGTTATTTGATAAACAAGGTCTAAAGAATCACTACGAAAACCAATGTCGCATTTGTGTAAATTGTCTTCAATATAATGTCCCCAACCTACCAACTTCATTTTATCGCGCCCCTCATATTTGTCTGGTTTTGCAGGCTCTGACGGAATATGTCTGCAAGATAAAAATATTAACAAAGTAAGGGATAATATAATTTTTATTGTTCTTTTCATAATGGTTGCTTTATAAATTTATGAACTATTATTATTCCGTAGTAGGGCGAAATATTATACCTACTCCCCTTAAACTATACCATTCAAAAATATAATTGCTATTAGTTCTCCCTTTTATAACAGGATTTGAAAAATATACATCGGTACTTCCTAATTTATTGGAATTTAAGGTATATTTCAACGATGCACTTGCACTCATAGTCTGCTCTATTGAACTTCCAGTAGAGCCACCAATTTTAGTAGAACCAGATGTATTTTCGTAATTTTCCGTGAAGTTTGTATTATATTTTACAGCTCCAGAATAGGCTTCTGTTATTTCTGTGGCATAATCAGTTTCTTCTATTGTAATGAGAATGGAATTAGCAAAATCTTCCAATCGCCACGGCGTACTGACACTTACAGGATAGTTTATTTTATACTCTTTTGTTTTTACTTCTGTAACTTGATACCAATATTGAGTTTCATATATAGGCTCATCATTAATTAACCAACTAAACGGTCCTATTAAAAACATTAAACCAATTCTTAAACTTTCATTACTTTTATAACCAACAATAACCTCCTGTTCTTTAAGGTAATCATACTTAATGTCAAACAAATCGTTCCAACTTGCATTAAATCCTTTTTCTAATGGTGTTTGTGCAATACTTGCAGCGGCTTTTGTTTTGTCAAACATAACTATATTTACCCCAAAGTCGAAATCGCCTTCTGTCCAGAAATCAGCAGCAGAAGGCTGAGTATCTGCTGAATAAGAATAACAATAACCAGGCAAAGTAGGGTCATTTAAATTATTGCTACCTGCTATATCTGCAATTTGCCCTACCGCAGCCCATCCGTTAGTATTTTCTATTCTGAAGTCAGTAAGCGTTTCGTGATATTTGTCAATATAACGCCCATTATTGGTGATTTGTCCATCAATGCCATAATAAATATAATCTCTTTGCCAAGCCTCACTATTATTTAATCCAACTCTTTCCCACGCCTCTTTTACCTCTTTTCCGCCTGCTACTGCCTCCCAATATTCAGTAGGAGAATCAAAAGCAGCGTAGTAAGGAAGTGTTTTAAATGTTGTCCAATCAAATTCAACAGGAATGATAAACGGAAAATCACCGTGCGGACCACCGCGATAAATTGGCGGAGTGTAAGATACAGAATGAAGATTGCCGTCTTCATCATAAAAGTTAATAGTTCCTTCTTGGCTCAACAGCCTTTCGTATTTTGGGTTATCAGGTAAAACTACACGCTCGTTGTCTTTTATAACAACAATAGGAAATCCTGGAATAATGTTGCCTTTTACCTTAAATGCAATTGTGTCATTTCTTGTAAAAATAGCAACTTCGCTGCACCCGCGCACTTTTACAGCAACTAATGGAACTTCTTTTTCTATGTTCCATATTTCAGCCGAGAAAGAATTGTTAGGCAAAGTCGGCACAAAAATAGTTAGTAACGGCACTGCTTGAGCAATTTCGTCAAGGTCTGCGGGATTTTTGAAAGACTGAGCAAGCAGTTGCCTGAAAGTTAAACCTGTGCCGTCAATTACATTCTCACTTACATAATTGTAAAGAACATCAAAGTCGCTGTCAAATTTTTCGAGAGCCTTGTCTCTAATAAATTTTCTCAACGGCTCGCTTTTGTACATTGCATCATTAAGTGCAATGGCGAACTTCTTTTTGTAAAGATAGTTGTCTTGGTCAGTAATTTCCTGACCTTTCGATTTCATAACAGGCAGATTATTATCTACCGCCAGTTCGGTTTTTTGGCAAGCCAAGAAACCGATTGCGACTGCTGCCGCAAATAAAAACGCTTTTTTCATTGGTAAAATTGTTTTTAAAGTTTAAAAATAGATTAAATTATTTTTTGTAACTCAAAAACCTTTCTTTATTTTGCATTGATATCAGGACGCAAAGGTATAAAAAAGTTTTTGAATTACGCAACAAAATTAAAGTTAAAATTTTTTCATTGTATTGCTATTGCATTGCGATTTTCAACAAAATCATAACTCTTTTATTATCAGCAATTTAATGGTGTAAAAAAATAAAAATTGCTGTTAATTTGTTTTTTAATAACAAAAAAAACAACAAAAGTGGTGTCATTGCGGGCTTGACCCGCAATCGCTCGCAAGTGTTTTTCAAACGATTGCGGGTCAAGCCCGCAATGACACGATATGTTTTTTTTATGTCGCATATTGAAAAGTTTAATTTTTAGAAATCCCCCACCTCAAATTAATGTTATTTTGCAACATTCAAAAAAAAGGCTAACTTTGCAAAATTAAAATTCAGTTGATTATGAAAAAATCAAAACTAATAGAAGTCCGCGAAAGCAAAGGACTTTCACAGGAACAAATGGCTTTTGCCCTTAATCTTGATACATCTTGTTATTGCAGGCGGGAAAGCGGTGAAACAAAAATATCTCATGCGCAATGGCAGACTCTTGCCAATACACTTAATGTTCCGTTTGACGACATTTACGAAGAAGATGAAAAACAGGTTTTTATTTGCAAAGATAACGTATCTGTCAATTATCAAGGCACAAACAACATTTATTCTATTCCTGAATTTTTGCTTGAAAATCAGCAAAAATATATCGAAGTGCTGCTTGAAAAGATTGAAAGTCTTGAAAAACAGTTGCAAAACAATTAATTTTGTAACGCAATGGAAATACAAAGAACTGAAATTTACAGCGAAAATGCTGTGCTTGTCGGGCTTATAACGCAGCAGCAAAACGAAAATCAGGCAAAGGAATATATCGAAGAACTCGCTTTTCTGGCAGAAACAGCGGGCGCGTTGCTTGTGAAAAAGTTTTTGCAGCGGTTGCAGTACCCAAACCCGCGAACTTTTGTAGGCACAGGCAAACTCGATGAAATTAAGCAGTTTATTGACGACAACGAAGACGTAAATATGGCGATTTTCGATGACGAACTTTCGCCTGTGCAACTCAAAAACTTGGAGGAAACCCTCAAAGTAAAAATCCTCGACCGCACAAACCTGATACTTGATATTTTCGCAAAACGGGCGCAAACTGCCTCCGCCAAAACGCAGGTAGAACTCGCTCAATGTCAATATATGCTGCCGCGATTGACGCGCCTTTGGACTCACCTCGAACGCCAGCGCGGAGGTATCGGAATGCGCGGACCGGGCGAAACGCAGATAGAAACCGACAGAAGAATTTTATTGACAAAAATTTCGTTATTAAAAGAAGATTTGAAAAATCTTGATAAACAAATGGCAACGCAACGCAAAAATCGCGGAAAAATGGTGCGCGTTGCACTTGTCGGCTACACAAATGTCGGCAAATCAACCATTATGAATTTGCTCTCAAAGTCGGAAGTTTTTGCCGAAAACAAACTTTTTGCCACGCTCGACACCACTGTCCGCAAAGTGATTATCGACAATTTGCCGTTTTTGCTGTCAGATACAGTCGGTTTTATCCGCAAACTGCCGCATCATTTGATTGAGTCGTTCAAATCTACGCTTGACGAAGTGCGCGAGGCTGATTTGCTGGTGCATATCATTGATATTTCGCACAAAAATTTTGAAGAGCAGTACCAAACCGTCAATAAAACGCTCTCGGAAATCAACAAAGAGGAAAAGCCCGCTATTGTTGTCTTTAACAAAATCGACAATTTTACATTTCTGAAAAAAGATGATGACGATTTGTCGCCGATTACTCGCGAAAATTATTCGCTCGAAGACTTAAAAAAGACTTGGTTTGCCCAACTGCACGAAAATTGCATTTTTATTTCCGCCGCAAAAAAGCAAAATATTGACGAATTTAAAAATTTATTATACAAAAAAATCAAAGAAATTCATATCGAGCGTTACCCCTATAATGATTTTCTGTTTCAGAAATACGAAGTTTTTTAGCACGCAGATGACGCAGATTAGACGGATTTTCGCAGATTTTTATTAACAATAAATTAGGTAAAACGCAGATAATCAATGTTTTAATTATCTGTGTTTATCTGTTTAATCCGTGTTATCTGTGTGCTGAAAAACCTTAAAAATTCTCCTTCACAAACTCCACCGATTGCTCAATAAGTAAATACATAACTTCGTCATTTTCAATGAAATGCACTTTTTGGCGGTAGTTTTGGTGCAGTTTTTCCAATGTGGGCGAGGTGCGTTTTGGGCGGCGGAAATCTAATGCCTGCGCGGCGTTAAAGAGTTCTATGCCAAGTATTTTGAAGGTGTTTTCTGCCACGCGATAGAGTTTTGTGGCGGCGTTTGCACCCATTGAAACGTGGTCTTCCTGCCCTTGCGAACTCTCGATGGAATCAACACTTGCAGGCGTACAGAGTTGTTTTGACTGGCTGACAATCGAGGCGGCGGTGTATTGCGGAATCATAAAACCCGAATTTAACCCCGGTTTTGCAACCAAAAATGGCGGCAAACCGCGTTTTCCGCTGATAAGTTGATATGTCCGTTGCCCCGAAATTGAGCCAAGTTCGGCGAGTGCAATCGCCAAAAAGTCCATCGCAAGAGCCAGCGGCTGCCCGTGAAAATTGCCCGCCGAAATTATCAAATCTTTCTCAGGGATAACTGTCGGATTGTCTGTTGCTGAGTTTATCTCTGTGGTAATCACCGACTTAACATACTCAATAGTATCTTTTGACGCGCCGTGAACTTGCGGCATACAACGGAACGAATATGGGTCTTGAACGTGCTGCTTGTACTGTTTGGCAATTTCGCTGCCTTGCAGCAATTCGGCGATTTTTTCCGCCGTTTTGAGTTGCCCCGCGTGCGGTCTGATGATATGAACTTCGCGGTTAAACGGCTCAATTCTGCCATCAAAAGCATCGAGCGACAGCGCGCCGATTGTGTCTGCAGCCTCAGAAATTTTGTCTGCGCAGATGCAGGCAAAAACCCCAAACGCGCTCATAAATTGCGTGCCGTTGAGCAACGCCAAGCCCTCTTTTGATTTCAAGGTAATCGGCTGCAAATTTTTTTGCTGCATAATTTCGCTTGCAAAACGAATTTCGCCATCAACATAAACCTCGCCCAAATTCAGCAACGGCAAAGCCAAATGCGCCAAAGGTGCTAAATCGCCCGAAGCACCGAGCGAGCCTTGCTGATAAATCACAGGCAAAATATTTTCGTTGAACATATAGATAAGCCGCTCAACAGTAATGAGTTGCACGCCTGAATAGCCGTAAGAAAGCGACTGAATTTTGAGCAGCAGAATGATTTTTACGATTTCCTGCGGCACTTTTTCGCCTGTGCCGCAAGCGTGCGACATAACGAGATTTTTTTGCAGTTGCGACAGTTCCTCTTTGCCGACCGAAATATTGCAAAGCGAGCCAAAGCCTGTTGTAACGCCATAAATCGGCTCTTTTTGCGTTTCCATTTTGTTGTCGAGATAATCTCTGCAATCTTGTATGCGTTTTTGCGCCTCAGGACTGAGTGCAAGTTTGTAATTATCTGAAATAATGCGTTTTACGTCATTAATTGACAAATGTTTTGTAGAAATTTGATGAGTTTTCATTGATAAAAAGATTAAGAGTAGAACTAATAAATTAGAAGAATGGCTGTCATTCCCGCGAAGGCGGGAATCCCCTTACTTCATTCTAAAAATGGGATTCCCGCCTTCGCGGGAATGACACCTGTTTTCTTTTGTACTTTTTTATTAAAAAAGGATTGCGAAGTGAAAAACGCAATCCTTTTTATATTTTAGTTTTTTGTTTTCCACAGTCGATAGGCTCGAAATATGCCGTAGGCAGCAAACAGTATTGCAAACACTATGCGGAGAGGCAGCGATAAATTATTAAAAATTTTGGTAAAAACCATCATATAAGCCATTCCAATATAGACAATTATCATTATCACCCCAAAAATTGCCCTGAACGAAAGCGGAGTTTTTTCTTCCATATTTTTTATTTTTTCTTGCTTTTGATATAGTCCAAAGTGCTTTTTGCTCTTGCGTTATTCGGGTCGAGTTCCAAAATTTTATTGCAATAATCGGTAGAAGATTTCATATCGTTTTGCAACAAATAATAGTATGCCAGATAGCCGTAACACATAATGATAGTGCCGTTGTAACGTACATCTCTATTGCCTTCTTCGTCTAATTTTGCCAAAGCAAAGTCTATTGTTGCTTCGTAGTATGGTTTTGCTAAGCCGAGTTTTGTTTCTGGGTCAAGGGCAACGTTTGCGGCTGCACGCCAATAGTTTCCGAGATAATTTTCAGGGTATTTTTCAACCGCTGTTGCAAAAACGCTGTCCGCGTTGTGCAGCGCAATCAGTCTTTCGTCTGCAATCGGCGTTGCCACTGTGTCAATGCCTTGCTGATAATACAATTTGCCGAGCGCAATTATATTTTCAACACCTGCTTTGCCGTTCAATTTATTTGCATATTGAGTGTAATATTCGATAGATTTTTTCAAATCGGCAGGTTTTGCACTGCTGTACATTTCGGAAATTTCTTTGATGACCTCAATTTGTGTTGTGTCTAATGCAAACGCTTTCAAATATTCGTCTTTTGCCAAATCATATTGATTGGTTTCGCGCAAAGCCTTTGCGTAAAAATCATAATCAAGATAAGTGATTTTTGTACCATCGCTATTGTTGAAAAGCAAATCTGCTGCCTGCAAAGCAAGGTCATAATTTTTTAGTGCAAAATTATTATACAATACTAAACGGTTGAGGGCTGGGCTGCGCGGGTTGGTCGCCAAGCCAGAACTTGCAACTTCTATTGATTTGTTATAATCTTTGAGAAAAAACAACGTCATTGAATAACGCACCAAATCAGGAATATTTGCAGAGTGTCCTGCTTTTAGATATTTTTCGTAACATTCAGCAGCCTCTTTAAACTTGTTTATATCATAATAGACATCGCCTAATTCTCTGTAAATCAGCGTAAAATTCGGGTCTTTTTCTTCTAAAACCTTCAATTTGGCGATTGCCTCGTC
>JAISKN010000232.1 GCA_031260925.1 Prevotellaceae bacterium
CCCGCCAAAATATCGTTTGGCGACAGCGTTGTGGCGAGCAGTTGCTTGTAAAAATCGTTTTTCAACGTTGCCAACGCCTCTTTTTGCTCATCGGTGTAGGTTTTTGCCGCCTTTTCGAGAATAATCTCAAGGCTTTCCATACGACTTACACCGCGCAGTCGTTCATTAATTTGTCGGTCAAAATAAATTCCCTCGCTGTCCGCCATATACTTCCAACCCTGAAAGTGCAGTTCGTCAGTGGAGACAATCACGCCGTCCAAATCAAAAATTACTCCTTTAATCATTTTTTTGAATGTGTTTTTAAGATTTTACTACGAATTCACGAATTTTTTTATTTAAAAACCTTTTAGTTTTGTGGCAAAATTAATTCAAAAATTCGTAGATATTAATGTTTTTTACAAATAATTTTATTTTTTTTAATTTTAATAAAAATCAGCGCAAAGGTATAAAAAAATTATCAATAATTTATTAAGTAATTTTTCGTAAATTTGCAAAAATAATCGTAATTCGTAATTGATAATTCGTAATTGATATAAAATGTTAGAAATCAAAAACTTACACGCCAATGTGGCTGGAAAAGAGATATTAAGAGGTGTAAATTTGAGCATAAATGCGGGCGAAGTTCACGCCATAATGGGACCAAACGGCGCAGGTAAAAGCACGCTTGCATCAGTTTTGAGCGGCAACCCTGCCTTTGAAATTACTGAGGGCAGCGTTACTTTTTTTGGCAAAAACCTGCTTGAAATGTCGCCTGAGGCACGCGCCTGCGAGGGCATTTTCCTCTCGTTTCAGTATCCTGTGGAAATTCCGGGTGTCAGTATGACAAATTTTATGCGCGCCGCCGTCAATGCACAGCGCAAATATAAAGACCTTGAGCCGCTTTCCGCAACCGATTTTCTGAAACTTATGAAAGAAAAACAACGTCTTTTGGAACTTGACAATCGTCTGGCAAGCCGTTCTGTGAATGAGGGTTTTTCGGGCGGCGAAAAAAAGCGCAACGAGATTTTCCAAATGGCAATGCTTGAGCCGAGCCTTTCGATACTTGACGAAACCGACTCAGGACTTGACATTGACGCGCTGCGCGTAGTGGCAAACGGCGTTAATGCCCTCAAAAATGAAAATAACGCATCGCTCGTTATCACGCATTACCAAAGGCTTTTGGACTATATCGTGCCTGATTTTGTGCACGTGCTTTATCGCGGAGAAATCGTAAAAACAGGCGGCAAAGAACTCGCTCTCGACCTCGAAGAACGCGGCTATGATTGGGTAAAAGATTTGTAGAAATGTTATTATAAAATATTGGTATCTATCAAATAATCAGTTCCACTCATTACGCACACTGTTTTGAAATTCCAAACCATCGCCGATATGCGGCAATGCACCTAAAAATTCGGACAAATTTTGCTTTCTGTTTTTTGCCCGATTGGCTCTAATGCTTGCTAATGAATGTTGCAATGTTGCAGAAGTGGCTGTTCTGTTAATTTCTATTACCATAATTGTAAAAAATTTTTACAAAGATAGATATATTTTTTTGATTTCACAAACGACATTGTTTCTGTAAAATAAATGCAATTTTTTTCTTATCTTTGCAAAATTTTTCTTATAGAAAAATAAAAATTATGAACGAACAGACATACATAAATTTATACGAAGAATTTTCGCAGACGATAAAAGAAAAATCGGCAAAAATTCTTAATAATCAGCGAGATACGGCTTTTGATAAGTTCAAAAAACAGGGTTTTCCGACAAAAAAAGACGAGGCGTATTGTTACAGCCGTTTGCCCAAAACTTTGGGCATCGAATACGGCATAAATATTAACAGATTGCATTTTAATATTGACAAAAATGCACTTTTTAACTGCAAAATTCCGTCAATCAATGCCGCTTTGGCTTTTTTGGTTAATGGCAATTTGCATATCGCTGATAATCAGAAATATAACTTGCCAAAAGGTGTAACTTTGTGCCTGCTTTCTGAGGCAGAAAAAACGCACCCCGAAATTCTCAAAAAATACCTTTTTGAACAGTCAAAAAAATCTGACGACAATTTTGTAAATTTCAATTCTGCTTTCTCGCAAGACGGCTATTTTATTCATATTCAGCAAGATACAATTTGCGAACACCCTTTACAGTTGATTTCATTGCTGCGTTCGACGCAACCGCTGATGACTTTTTCGCACAATTTGATTATAGTTGAAAGCGGTGCAACGGCAAAAATTCTGCTCTGCGACCACGCCGCCGATGACGTGGAATTTTTTGAGAGCAGCGTTACCGAAATTTTTGTGGAAAATAACGCAAAATTAGATTATTATACACTCGAAAACAGCAACCGAAAGACAAATAATTCCACGCAAATATTTGTAAATCAGACAGATAATTCCGAAGTTGTGATAAATAATATTTTGCTCACAAATTCCACCACGCGCAACAGCGTTGAGGTTGATATTGACGGAAAAAATGCAAGCCTTTTCATTGGCGGAATGTTGATTGGCGATGGACATCAAGAGGTTGAAAACTATACAGTTATCCG
>JAISKN010000337.1 GCA_031260925.1 Prevotellaceae bacterium
TTGCATACGTTGCAACAAATAGAGTTAAAATAAGTTTTTTCATAATAAAATAATTTTGAAGTTAATGTTAAAAAAGAATATCACAGCAAAAGTACAGCAACATTCTTTAATAAATGTAAATCTATTGTGAATAGATTTGACAAAAGCGTGAAAAATATTTACAATAAAATTTCTTGCAGTTTGGTGAAAATTTTATTGTATTGTTCCAAATTTGGAATATCGGAAATTTTAAGATTTACGGAAATCTCGGAAGGAAAATTGATTTTTGGAAAAAATTCGGGGAAAATATCAATTAAAAAATTGTAGTCCAATGCGTTTTGAATTATTTTAAGCCGCTTTAAATCAATAGTATCATTTGCAAAAATATGATACACGTTTGTTCGTTCGCAATGTATCATTTTTGCAAACTGAGTAACGGAAAGTTGTTTTTCATCAACTTTTTGCTTGATTAAGTTGCCTATGTGAAAAGTATTCATAAAAAAAGCGTAAATTGTTCGTTGATTTAGCCGCTTATTTTAATCCTGTGGTTTCTGGAATACCAATACAAATTAATAAGCACGAAACAACCCACGCCGTAGCGTGAATTTTCGCAACATATTCTCTTTGTAAATGAAACTTTTCCAGAATTTCAGAATGAGAATAAAAGCGTTAATTCAAAAAAATATTAAAAAAAAATACGATTGCAAAGGTAAATTTTTTTTTGTAATAAAAAAAATTTCGCCCGCCGAGCCAATCGGAAGACGAAACCACAAAGTATGAAGAAACTATTATTTTTAGGAAAAAACTAAAAGTTAAGAACTAAGAACTAAAAATTAGGGTTTCCCAAACTTTTAGTTCTTAACTTTTAGTTTTTAGTTAGTGAAACGATATAATGCACCACTTTCCCATTCTGGTAGATGCCTGAAATAAACAGGACTTTGTCGTCATCGCTTTCGCTGTTGATGGCGTTGCTGTATGCGCTGTCAATATCGGCAGCAGAGGCGATAGTTTGTCGGTTGATTTTGAGAATGATAAATCCTTTTTCAATGCCTGCTTTGGCAAATGCGCCGCCTTTTGACACCGATTTTACACTTACGCCCGCATCAATTCTCAAATTATATTTAATGTTAGCATCAAGTTCCTCGAAATCTGCGCCGAGAGCCGATGTGTCTGCGCCTTTCACAATATTTGTATTGCCAGAACGATTTTTGAGTTTAATATCCAAGTCCAAAATTTTATTTTTACGGTTAATTTTGATGCTGATTTTGTCGCCAGGGCTGAAACGGCTCACCTGCTCCTGCAACTGCGCCACAGACTTCACCGCCACGCCATTGACTTCGATAATCACGTCGCCCTCTTTTACGCCGCCGTCTTTGGCTGCGCTGTTGTCATTCACTGCCGCCACATACGCGCCGTCAAGCGTTTCAAGCCCTTTTTCTTTGGCGAGTTTGTCGTTAATATCAGAAATCTGAACACCCAAAATCGCCCTCTGCACAACGCCGTATTCTTTTAAATCGGCAACAACTTTGCTCACAATCGAAGTCGGTACGGCAAAAGCGTAACCTGCGTAAGAGCCTGTCTGCGAGGCGATTGCGGTGTTAATTCCGACAAGTTCGCCAGCAATATTCACCAACGCGCCGCCAGAATTTCCGGGGTTTATTGCGGCATCGGTCTGAATAAACGATTCTATTTTCATTTCAGCGTTTAAAATATTGATGTTGCGCGCTTTTGCACTCACAATGCCAGCAGTAACGGTAGAAGTGAGGTTAAAAGGGTTTCCGACTGCAAGCACCCATTCGCCAACGCGCAGGTTGTCGGAGTTGCCGAAGACAATCGGCACAAGGTCTTTGGCATCAATTTTGAGCAGCGCAATATCTACATTCGCATCTGCGCCGATAACGGTTGCGGTAAAAGTGCGCTTGTCGTTGAGCGTAACCTCGATTTCGGAGGCTTTTTCCACAACGTGATTGTTGGTAACAATGTAGCCGTCAGACGAGATTATCACGCCAGAGCCTGATGCCATCTGCTCCTGTTCGGGAATTTGCTGCTGCCCTCTGTTGTCTGGGCGACCGAAAAAATACTCAAAAAAAGGGTCGTTAAACGGAGTGTTGTACGACTGATTTTTAATTTTGTACTTTGTTTTAACGTGAACTACGCTATGCACTGATTTTTCGGCAGCAACGGTGAAATCTGTCGGCGCAAAATTCACCTCGCTCAACGAGGCAAAAGAAGTTGGAATGTTCGACTGCACCGAATTTTCGGCAAGCGATTTTTTGCTTAGCCCGTTATAAATAAAGACAGTGGCAAAACTTGTTGCCACACATAAGCCTGTTGCGGCTAAAATTAAAATTAATTTCTGTTTTTTCATTTTCTGGTAATAATTTTATAAATAAACTAAAAGTTAAAAATTAAGAGTTAAAAATTAAAAGACACTATATTTATCATTGAACAGTTAAAGTTAAGCGTGGTTTATCACTAACTTCTTTAACTTCTTATATTCTTACTTCTACAATTTTTTATATTATAAAACGTGCAAAAATACAAAATATTGTGTTAATAAACAAATTTTTCAATATAAATAATGTTAATTTTAACA
>JAISKN010000324.1 GCA_031260925.1 Prevotellaceae bacterium
ATTACTGAAAAAGAGATACTTGAAAAGAAAATATCCGCAACTAAAAAAGCACTTGAAAAACTAAATAATCTACTTAAAATCGCCGCCTGAATGGTTTGTTATATAGAAGATATAAAAAACTTTTTTAATACAAAAAAAATTCACTAACTTTGCGCAAAATAAAATTCATAATTCTTAATTTATAAATCATAATTAAAAAGAATGCTTTTTGAACTTTCGGAACATACGGATAAAACAGTTTTTTACGGCATAAATAATGCTAATATTCTGTTGCTTAAAGAGTTGCACCCGCAGGTCAGATTTACTGCGCGCGGCGGTACAATAAAAATTGACGGAGACGAACAAAATGTTAGCCGAATGGTTGATGACCTCAAAAAAATTGAGAATTATGCACTGATTAACAATTCATTAGGTGAAAAAGACATCATAGAAATTGTTAAAAATGGCAACTATTCGCAGGAGATAAAAGTTGATAACCTGATTTTGCACGGCGTGAGCGGCAAATCTATTGTGGCGCGCACTGAAAATCAGCGAAAATTAGTCAAAGATTTTGAAACAAACGACCTGCTTTTTGCAGTTGGTCCCGCAGGTTCAGGCAAAACTTACACCGCAATCGCTTTGGCAGTTAAATCATTGAAAAACAAGGAAATACGCAAAATAATTTTAAGCCGTCCAGCAGTTGAGGCAGGCGAAAAACTTGGTTTTTTGCCCGGCGATATGAAAGAAAAAATTGACCCGTATTTGCAGCCGCTTTATGATGCGCTGCAAGATATGGTGCCTGCTGCCAAACTCAAAGACTACATCGAAAACGGCACTGTGCAGATTGCGCCGCTTGCCTTTATGCGCGGGCGAACGTTGAGCGATGCGGTGGTAATTTTAGACGAGGCGCAAAACACCACGATACCGCAAATAAAGATGTTTTTAACTCGTATGGGCTTGAATACCAAGATTATAGTTACTGGCGACATTACGCAAATCGACTTGCCGCCAACTTTAAAATCTGGCTTGACTGATGCGTTGCAAAAACTCAAAAATATCAAGGGAATTTCACAGATTGAGTTCAACAAAAAGGACATTGTGCGGCATTCGCTCGTGCAAAAAATAGTGGAGGCGTATGAAAAATAATGTAAAATTCAGAATGTAAAATGTAAAATGTAAAATGAAATACAAAGGGGCTTCATATAAGCACGCAGATGACACAGATTAGATGGATTTACGCTGATTTTTACTAACAATAAATTAGATAAAACGCAGATAATCAATGCTTTAATTATCTGCGTTTATCTATAAAATCAGCGTTATCTGTGTGCTAAAAGACTTTTCAGACAGCCACATTAAATCAACTCCTCGTAAGTATTGTTGTCGTAAAAAACGGTAATTCTCACAATTTTTTTATCAACTGTTTTTTCGATAACGCGCTCAATAATTTTTTCGACAATTTTAGGTTGTTCGGAAATTTTTTTTTGGTCTATTTCGGTGAAATCGGGCTTTTTTGGCTCAATATTTCTATTTGCTAAATATTCCGACACATTTTTTTCAACGTTTTTAGGCTCGTAATTGGCTGATTTTTCGGGAGTTTCGGTTTCTAAATCGAATAAAGAAGTCGGCTGATATTTTGATATTTGTTTAATCATTTCACCTTCGCCGTAAATAAGCCAATCTCGGTTGAGATTTGGAAATGCAGAATAAATTTTATCCTGCACGCCTTGCGAAAATTTTCCTTTGCGATTTTTTTGTGCAGACAATGTGGATTGACTTATACCAATCTTAGCCGCAAATTGTTGCTCGGTTATGTTTTCGTGTTTAATAAATTCTGTAAGTCGATTAATCATAGTAGTTTATTTTTGTAAAATAAATTTTTCGCAAAGGTAAAACAAAATTTTATATTTACAAAATTATTTTACAATTATTTTGTTTTACTTTTCTGAAATTTAATTTAGTAAAGTAAAACAAATATCAAGCCCTATTTTACATAAAAAATGGAAATACTAATATCCATCGGAAAGTTTAAAACTAAATAATTGCTTTAAATTTGATGCTTAAAATACTCATTTTTAATCTCGTTACTCTAATTATTAACATCTTTTATATGTAATTATACCAATGTGAAATAAATATCTAAACTAATAATTTAATTAAAGTAATATTTTGTATGTTAAATATCTAATTTTCAATGAATTAATTAATTTTTCATTAACTATAATTAACTGTGTTAATATATTTTTTTATAATAGTAAATTGCCTGTTTATTTGTAAAATATACCACACTCTACTTTTGTAAAATCAAACAAATTCAGTGTTTTTACTAATGTAAATCATCATTATTTTATTTATGTAAAGTAAATCAGACAAACAAAAGTAAAACAAATAATGTAAAATGTAAATTCTCTCAAAATTTTAATATTTTCGTATGGAATTATATAAATGTAAAAATATTCAATTCTCGCGCATGTTTCAAAAATATAAAATAGACCTGCTCAAAATCATTGAACAGGTCTATTTTTTATGAAAAAGTTATCAACTTATTTCTCTACTTTGACTTCACTTGTAATGTCGTGGTCGACAAGAATGCGCCCACAGTTTTCGCAAACGATAATTTTTTTGCGCTGGCGAATGTCAAGTTGCCTTTGAGGCGGAATTTTGTTGAAACAACCGCTGCACGCATCGCGTTCTACGGCAACCACAGCCAAGCCATTGCGGGCATTTTTGCGAACACGTTTAAACGCTGCCAAAAGACGTGTATCTATCAGAGTTTCAAGGTTTTTACCCTCTTCACGGAGATGTTCTTCTTCCTGTTTGGTTTCGTGGATAATGGTGTTCAACTCCTGTTTTTTCTGTTTCAAATCAAGTTTTTTCTCGTCAATGAAAGTTTTTGATTTGTCGAGTTCTTCCTTAACGCGCTCAATGTGGTAGGTAAAATCAGTGATGTTTTTTTTGTGAATTTCGATGTCAAGTCTCAGATTTTCAATCTCTTTCGAGAGAATTTCATACTCGCGGTTATTCACAACTTGCCCTTGCTGCTCAGTTTTTTTATCAATTTTTAACTTTGCCTCTTCAATGGAATTGTTGTTGTCGGCAATGTTTTTCTGATATTCAACAATATCGTCATTGTTGCGCTGAATGCGAGTGTTGAGACCTGCAATTTCGTCTTCCAAATCTTGCACTTCGAGAGGCAAATCGCCGCGCAAAGTCTTGATTTTGTCTATTTCCGACATCACTTCCTGCAATCTGTAAAGCGATTT
>JAISKN010000328.1 GCA_031260925.1 Prevotellaceae bacterium
ATTACTGAAAAAGAGATACTTGAAAAGAAAATATCCGCAACTAAAAAAGCACTTGAAAAACTAAATAATCTACTTAAAATCGCCGCCTGAATGGTTTGTTATATAGAAGATATAAAAAAATAACAAATTTTTACTAATTTTGCAGCCATTAAAAAAAGAGCAATTTTTCAAAAACATCTTTTATCTGTCTTTGTTCCTTGTTCTTTGCTCTTTAATCTATTAAACTTATGAAAAAAATCACGGTAATTGTAGTATTGATTTTGTGCGCAGCAAACAGTTTTGCGCAGGTTGATAAACATTCTCGGCGCGATAAAAATTCTGCTAAATTTTCGCTCGGCGTAAAGGCAGGCATTGATTATTTCAGCGTTAAACCTGTTGCCTCTTACGGCAGCGCAAATATGACTTTCAAAGACCACGTTTTGCAAGCGTCTTGGGTTGCGCCAGACGTTTTTTTTGAATACTCAATAAACCCATATTTCGGCATTGGCATTGATGCGGGCTGGTTTCAGTACAACCGCGTGGTGAATAATCTCAACGAGCGCAACGGCGTTTATAAAGGCAACACCATTGACGCGCTTTTGTACGCCTCTTTCAACCTGTCGAATATTATCAAGCCCTACCGCAGCAATCTTTACCCGCCTTTCAGCATTTACGCCAATATCGGAGTGGGCGGCGGCAGATATTACAACCGCGTGCCTGCCTTGGTCGGCAACGGCATTGAGCAGCAGGCAGGCTTTACTCCGCTTGCGATGCTGTCGATTGACATTGCGTACAACATTAGTGATGTGTGCGAACTTTTTATTGAAGGACAATACCGCTCATATTTCAACGGTAATTTGGGCATTCAAAAAACGTCTTCTGCGGATTTTAAATATACCGATGCCATTGTCGGCTTGATTGGTTTCCGCTGCAAAATCGGCAGAAAAAATGTTACAATACTCAACAACGGAAATATTTATTCAATGAAATGATAATAATCGCAGGTTGAAACTACCTAAATTACAACAACTCTAAACGTCTCTATTTTACCATCATCAAAACAGATTTCTAAAATATACATTCCGCTTTTTAATGAAATAGAAATTTTTGGGCTTTCTGCACTGATTTTCTGTGTGTTGATTAAAATGCCTGTAACAGTCCATATTTTTAGCGTTCCATTTTGCAAAATATTGTTGATGTGCAACATTCCCTGCGAGGTTATAATTTGCGGTACATCGTGTATGTTTGGCAATGGCGCAGGACAAAGCGGACAGGTAAAAATCGAATAATCTTCGCCAATCCGCGTAAGTTCCAAAGTATAGCAAGCCGTAAAATCAAGATTTCCGTTTTTGATATAGAGATATGAGCCTGTTTCATTTTCTATTTTTTGCCCGTCTTTGTACCATTGATAAGACGAAAACCTGTAACCGCCATTGTAATTTTCGTTCAATACAGCCAAAACATCATTCCAGTTTTGCTCAAAAATTGTATTGGCATACTGCACAAAAAATTGAATATCAAAACTTTGCGAAATGCAGTTGCTAAGGCTGTCGCTAAAAATTACTCGGCAGTTGTGATAGCCCGCTCTTGCATTTTGCGGCATCTGTACCTGAACTTCGCCATTGCTGCCAAACTCTCCGCGCTGATTTTCAAAACCTGTTTCATTTTCAAAAATTATTTCGTAATTTGTAGGCACAGAAATATTTTGCTCGTTTGACGGTGGAAATTTTAGAATAAAACTACCGTCATTGGCACAGATACGGCTCGGAATTTCGGGCGGCAGCACTTGCGGGCGCGGCAATACTGTAAGGTAAAACGTAATGGTTGCACAACGATGATGAATAATATACTTTCCACTAACAGCCGTTGCGCTGAATGTGGTATCATAGACGGTAACAGGCAATCTTTCAACGCAAATTTTAAGGCTGTCGTCAAACTCGCGGGGGCGAACAAGCAAATCAAGAGTAACAATGCTGTCGCAACCGTTGCGTGCCGTAAGAGTATCAATGTAAATGCCTGTGTCGTTCAAACTGTCTGTACCGAAATAGTACCATTCGCATTTGTAAGACGTATCTTTATATTCATAACGCCGAACAGGCAGTTTGGTAAGGGTCAGTTTTGTAATGGTGTCGCAAGTTATAAGACTTGGTACTGTATCATAATATACACCGCCCTCTGTTAATATTCTGCCTTTGAAGTTATATGTGTGATTTTCGCAAAAACTGTCTGAAATATTTTTATGAACAACACCAAGATACGGACTTTCGTAAGCCCCAATATCTATTACGCACACAGTGCGGATATTGCTGTCCAAGTCGAACTGCTCTGTGGGCGAAGTAATAGTATTGTTTGGAAAAATGGAGTTCCATTGATTTACAAAGTAGTCGTCATTTCCGCCATTGACAGCAGAGGTTGTTTCTCGCAAATGAAAATAGTTGTTTGCATAATCTACAAAAATAGAAGTCGGCGATGCTGATATGCAATTAATAAGAATATTAACGGGGTTGTCATTTTGATAAATACAGTTATACAACGTGGCAGGGACACTCCAAATATCAGTGCTATCTATATAATAACTGTAATTGCCTGCAATAATAGAATTGTAAATGTTTAAGGTAGAGTTTGTTCCATTTATTCCGCCAGAATAATAACCCCAACTTTTTGTAATAGTTGAATTTATAATGTTACAATTTGTATTGTGTATAAGAATAGCCCCAGAATCATCGTGATAACCTTCTACATATCCATTATTGTAGAATAAAGAATTAAATATATTCAAATCAATATTATGTGTCCAAATTGCACTGCCTCGGTTTTCATCAAATGTACAGTTAATAATATTAACCTTTCTTTGTTCGCCTTGTGGAATATATGTATTCGTACTGTTAAATGCGGCACCACGCCCTCCGCCATTATTATGAAAAATACAATTGCGCAGCGTAACAATAGCAATAGCATTCAGAATAACAGCATTATCAATACGTTCAAAAATTGAATTATCTATTTCTACCCATTTACTGTTATTATTAATATAAATTCCACAAAAATAATTATAATAAAAATAAGAATTTTTAATTTTTAAGGTATCGGCAGCACTACGAATGGCACTTCCCAAATCTGCATTGCTTTCGGTCAAAGCATTCGTAACCTTTATATTATCTATGATAACAGTGATATTTGCACCTAAATTTAATATTCTGTGGTCGTGATTTCCGTCAATTGTGCCGTTATTAACTCCAATAAAAACAATATTTCTATTCACAACTATTTCAGCAGAGGTTACAATATTGCCGTCAATAAAAACAGTGTCGGCTATACCTGCTACCGCAACAGCAAGCGCAGCATCATTATTAACCGTTATATTTGTGGCATTTGCCAATGCAGCAAATATAAGAAACAGGGCGAAAAAATATTTTTTCATTTTTGTTAGAATAAGGAACAAAGACAATAAAAGATGTTTTTTATATCTTTTATTTTTTAACAAGAAAGAATAATACGTTTTGTCGTATTATTCTTTCTTGTTAATTAAACAATTTTATTTAACTTCCAACTGCGCACCTAATGGAACTGAAAAAGGACCTTGAATGTAAGTATAAATTTCCGCATCAAGAGTTAGTTTTTTACCAGTTTGAACCGTTACATTTTGAGTATTAATAACACAACCTGTAATGGTCGTATTTGTTGAAACTGTATGATTGTTATAATTTATAGTACAAGATATAACAGCATTTTGAACAGCAGCATAAGCGTCTAAAACACCATATCCCATTTGAGAATTCCACGTTCCATTTGGCAGTCCAGATGTATTTTGATAGGTATAACCACCTGCCTTTCTTGCAGTTGACTCTATAATATTTGCAACTTGTATTGGGGTTAAATTTGTATTAATTGATAATATTAATGCCGCAACACCCGCTACTTCTGGAGCAGAGCAAGATGTTCCACCAAAATAACCTGTGTAAGATAAGTAATTTGTTCCAGATGATGGAAATTCCCCTATTTCTGGTAAAATGCCACAATCATCATTTTTATTTGGGTTATACCCTGCGCTTCCAGGGATATCTATTGACCATGCCTCAAATGTTTCAGTCGAAATCTGACAGGAATAGGCACGGTGCGATGGTGCCACAACTTCAATAATTTGATTATTAGAACTACTTGTATTTGAAGTTGGACTATAATTGGCTTGACTATCATACCTATCAGAAGCACCAACTGTTAATACACCAGAAACATTTACATTTGAAGGAAATTGAACGTAACCATTATTACCAGAAACATGATTTGCTGTATTGCCCGCAGAAAACACAACAACACAACCACTTGTCACAGCACCAGAAATTGCATTTTTTATAACAGGAACAAGATTAGGGTTATCATCATTGTACCCCCAACTATTAGATATAACATGTGCACCGTTATTTTTTGCAAAATTTATAGCATTTGCCACATTCGTAGTAGATATACCACTGCCATCAGAATTAAAAATTCTTATTGGCATTATTTTGCAATTTGGAGCAATTCCAGAAATTCCCTCACTGTTATGAGATGCCGCAATAACTCCTGCACAAGAATTACCATGATTGTTATCGCCTGTAGGCGAAGGGTCATTAACGTTTCCATCAGCAAAATTACTGCCATTCAAACGAACTTGACGTGTATTTGGTAAGTCTGGATGATTTGATGTAACACCTTGGTCTAAAACCGCTATAACAATTTGACTACTACCCTTTGTTATATCCCATGCTTCTGGGGCATTAATATCTGCACCAGATGTGCCAGAATGTCCATTAGCCATTGTTTGCCCTGTATTGTGTAAATAAAATTGATTAACAAAATAAGGGTCACTTGGAATTGTTTGATGCAATTCAATTTTAGAAATAAAATTTGGATGACTAAACTCGACTAAGCCACTCTCTTGATACGCATTAGCAATCTCTAAAGCATCCATATTCACAGGCACACTAAGAAGTTGGTATAATTCAGTTACCTCCTTTACAGAAACATAATATTTTTGATGCAATTCATCAATTTTACTTTGTAAAGTTTCTTCGTTAAAATGCACAACAAATTCATCTGTTATTCCCATTTCTAAACCATCGACAGTAATATACATTGGCTGAACTGATTTTACTCCTATTTGCTGAATAAAATTCTCTTTGAATGCTGCATATTGAGACGATTCTATTGTTACAATGCAAATACTGTCGTTTTGCCATTCCGTTTTTATAACGTTAGAATTTGACAATAAAGCAATTTTAATATTAGAAATATTGTTTGCATTACAACTTATTATCATCTTATTACTTACTTCATTAAGGAAAATTTTTTCATTATATGCGTAATAGTATTTTTCTCCTGCAACAAAAGCAAAACTTTTTGTTACTATAAGCACGCATATCATCAATGAAATATAATATTGTGTTTTCATAACTAATTAATTTTTAGTGCAGATTTAACTATTATTTGAATATCATGTCCATCAAAAGGATTGTAAATCATATCATTACACAAAGAATATACTAATTCTTCTTGTGATGCTACTTTATAGACAACCTTAATTTTATATTCATTTCTATATAAATGTGGTTGATGAAAAAATTGTACTGGAAAATCAAACAAATCTACAGGAAAATTAAATGTTAATAAAGTATCGTTCAAGTCTGTTGAAATGATATAATATCCTCCTGCTTTACCATAAGCGTTATTTTCTCCATAAAGTTCTTCATTAAGACAAGGGTGTTTACAAATAACATATCCTTCTGTAACATATTCATTATTATTTACAGGTTCATTGCATCCTGCTGTACAAAGCAGAATTGTCAATAAGAATAATATTTTAGTTTTCATACCCGCCTCCTTTACTTAGTTAAAATCATTCTTTTAGTATCAACCACTTGACTGTCTGCAATCAAAGAATAGAGATACATTCCTGCACTGTAACTTTTGCCATTTACAACAAATTTTGCATCGCCCCTTTCTTTAATAACAGTTTGCGAAAGTTGCTTGCCGTTCATATCATAGACACAAAGCATAGCAGTTTTTACACTTTCGGGCAGATAAAATGCAATTTCGGAACTCTCATTAAATGGGTTTGGGGCGTTTTGAAACAGTGCCGCATTTCTGCTTACAGAGTTATCTGTTCTTGCAGGTGCATTGCTGCGTTCTGATTTCAAATTTTCTATCTCTGCCTGCTGTTGCTGTACAACTTTTAGCAGCATCGGCACAAGGCTTGTGTAGTCAATACCCAAGTATCCATCACTGCCTTCATAAACCAAATCAGGATAGATTTCTTTAACTTCTTGCGCTATCAAACCGTAGTGTGTTTTCTGAAAAAACTGTGTGCTTTCATCATAACGCTGTACTTGATAGGTTACAGTATTTCCGTTTTCGTCTGTGCTATCAACATCAAACAAAACCTGCTGCATATTATACTCCACAGGGCGAAGTTGCATAAGTTTTGTAAGTGTGCTTTGATATTCAAGGTCAAGCACATTTTTTTTGAGGCGGCTGTCGCTTGGCGGAGTAACAGTAGCGGTAAGTGTTCCAGTAACTACTGCATTGCCGTCAAAATACCCTGCGTATGCACCTGAAAAAACTGTTTCAAAATTACTGTCAATTGTGCCATTTGCAGGCAAATTTTTTCCAAAAACACCTGCGCCTGTACTGCCTTTAACAATACCTGAAACTCCATATCCGCGAGGCGTAATTGCACCTCCGCCTGCCATACCTCTAACGCCAATGCCTACGCCCACACAACCACTCGCATAATGATTGCCTAAACCATAAACACCAATACCACTTTCAGAGGA
>JAISKN010000052.1 GCA_031260925.1 Prevotellaceae bacterium
GAATTGTTAAATAAATATAGATAAAGACATTTTTTATAATCTGGATTGCTTCGGAAATACCTCGCAATGACGTAGCCCTTTGCTAAAACAACTTCCGTCATTGCGAGGTATTTCCGAAGCAATCCATAAAAAATTAATTAAATAACACAATATCCATATTTATACTAATACCGAAAATTAATGTTGTAAAAAACTTTTTTCAGGCTGAAAATATTTTTAAGAATTTTTAAAAAGAAATTTTTGTAACTTTGCAGCAGTTTTCACAAAATCAATTTTATAAAAAACACATCTTTTTTTAATTAATGTTAAAACAGGAATTATTCATAAAACAACAGCAGAAACTTTCGCCAATGCAGTATCAGGTAATAAAAATGCTTGAATACCCTGCTGTTGATATGGAGGAATTGATTACGCGCGAAATGGAGGAAAATCCCGCATTAGAAGAAGGAAAAGATGAGTCAGAAACTGATTTTTCAGAAGACGAGCAGTCCGAAGACGAAGATTTTTCTGAAAATGAAGAGGAAAAAGACACGCTGCCAGACGATTTAGACATAATGGAACAGGAATTTTCCGATAACAGTTTTGACTATATTTCGCAGAAATATTCAGCAGCAGACGAGAATAGTGTTTCAGCAGAAAATTTTTATTCATCAGAGCAAACTTTTAGTGAATTTATGCTAACTCAACTTGCTTTGGTGGAGCAGCCGAAAGAAATTTTGCAATATGCGCAATATTTAATCGGCAATATCAACAATGACGGTTATCTTACGCGCGATATTGAAAATATGATTGACGATTTGGCGTTTCAGGCAGGAATAGAGGTTTCGGAGGAGGAAATGCAGACCGCGCTTGACATTGTACAGTCGCTTGACCCTGCTGGAACAGGCGCGCGTTCCTTGCAGGAATGCCTGTTGCTGCAACTCAAACGGAAACCGCAAATCCCAAGCGTGCGCATTGCTCAACTGATTATTAAAGAATATTTTGAGCAATTTTCAAAACAGCATTATACGCCGATTATGCGCCGATTGATGATAACAGATGAGGAGTTCAGGGCTGCAAAAGAGGAGATTTTAGCCCTTAACCCAAAACCCGGAAACGCATTTTCCACCCGTTCAGAAACGGCTTTGGCGCGAATTATTCCTGATTTTATTGTTGAACAGGAAAACGGAAATCTTTATATTTCGCTCAACAACAGCAATATTCCGCAACTGCGCGTGAGCAGCATTTATCAAAAAATGCTGAACGATTTTTCGCAAAAAAACGATAAAAAAACTCGTCAGGCAGCCGATTTTACAAAGCAAAAAGTGGATTCTGCTCGTTGGTTTATCGAGGCAATAAAACAGCGTAATCTCACTTTGCTAAAAACGATGATTGCGATTGCAAAAAAACAGCGCGCATTTTTTCTCACAGGAGATGAATCGTTGCTTAAACCTATGAAACTCAAAGACATAGCCGATATTGTAAATTATGACGCATCAACAATTTCGCGCGTGAGCAACAGCAAATATGTGCAGACGCAATACGGCATTTTCTCTCTCAAATTTTTCTTTTCGGAGGCAATGCCGACAGAGTCTGGCGAGATTGTTTCCAACAAAAAAATTCAGCAAACAATCAAGCATATCATTGATAATGAGGACAAAAACGCACCCATTACAGACGATATTCTCACTGCAATGCTGCAAGGAAAAGGCTACGTTATCGCCCGCAGAACAGTTGCCAAATACCGCGAGCAAATGAATATTCCTTCAACACACAAAAGAATTAAAAATTAGAGTGTAGTTATTAGAGTGTAGAGTTTAGTAATTAGTTTATAGTAATTAGTTAGTGGTTAGTGGTTAGTGGTTAATTATTGTTCAATATATTCTTCTAAATTTATAATATTTATAATCTAAATATCTAAAACTATAAAGTATTAACTATAAACTAATTACTATAAACTATGAACTATAAACTATGAACTATAAACTATTTTTCAAACTAATTTCCATAATTTTTCACCCAACAATAATTCCGCTATATTGTGCGCTGATTTTTGTAAATATTGAGCCGTACAGTTATTATTATGAGTTGATTTATAAAATAATAATTGTGTCGGCAGTGGCAATTTTTACGCTGATAATTCCGAGCCTTGCGCTGCTTATTATGCGCAAAACAGGCTTAATATCAAGCATTTACCTTTCAAACAGAAAAGAACGGCTGCCGATTTATATTATTTCGTTATTTTCGGCTATTTGCTGTGTTCAGGGGTTAAATTATCTAAAAGTTGAGCCTGTTTTTGTTTTGATTTTCAGTTGCGCACTGATGAGCATAGTGGCTTTGTCAATCATAAATTTTTGGTGGAAAATCAGTGCGCACGCCTGCGGTGTCGGCATACTTTGCGGAGCAGTGTTTTCGCTTGCGTTTTTTCTCGGCAGCAACCCCGTAACGCTTTTTTGCGCAGTAATTTTAGCAGCAGGCTTAACAATAACTTCGCGCCTGATTTTGCAAGCGCACACTCCCGCACAACTAATAGCAGGCTTTTTCAACGGCTTGTTTTTTTCACTGCTGCCGACTTTATTTTATTAGACACAAGATTTTTAGACACAAGATATGAGACACAAGTAATTAGACACAAGATATGAGACACAAGACACAAGATAAGTTATACCTGTCTTGTGTCTTGTGTCTTGCAGCGCAGCGGTCTTGTGTCTTACAGCGTAGCGGTCTTGTGTCTTGTGTCTTGCAGCGCAGCGGTCTTGTGTCTAAAAATCTCGTGTCTAATTTTATATCGTGTAATTCGGTGCTTCCACCGTAATATCGACATCGTGCGGGTGGCTCTCTTTTAAGCCGGCGGCGGTGATTTGCACAAACACTCCATTTTCCTGCAACGTTTTTATGTTTGGCGTGCCGCAATAGCCCATACCCGAAAACAATCCGCCGCAAAGTTGATAAATGGTGTCGCCGACACTGCCTTTGAAAGCAACTCTGCCCTCAATTCCTTCGGGGACAAGTTTTTTGGTTACAGTCTCTTTTGTTTGGAAATAACGGTCGGCACTGCCGCGTTTCATTGCTGCGAGGCTGCCCATTCCAACATAAACCTTGAATTTTCTGCCTTGAAAAATTATCTCCTCGCCCGGACTTTCAGTGCAACCAGCCAAAATTGAGCCGAGCATTACCACATCTGCGCCTGCTGCGATTGCTTTTACAATGTCGCCGCTAAATTTTATTCCGCCGTCTGCAATCAGTATTACGTTGTTTCTTTTGCAAAATTCTGCAACATCTTGAATAGCAGTAATTTGCGGCACTCCAACGCCCGCCACAACTCTCGTTGTACAGATTGAGCCAGGACCAATGCCGACTTTAACAGCATTTGCGCCCGCTTTTACCAACGCCTCAGCAGCGGCTGCGGTAACAATATTTCCCGCTATCAAATCAATTTTTGGAAAATTATCGCGAATATTTTTTACCGTTTGAATAACGTTTTTGCTGTGTCCGTGTGCAGAATCCACCGTAATCACATCAACGCCTGCTTTGACAAGAGCCTCAACGCGCTGCAATGTGTCCGCGCCCACGCCTACTGCGGCACCGCACCGTAACCGACCTTGCTCGTCTTTGCACGCATTCGGGTAATTTACCACATTATCAATATCTTTGCTTGTAATCAGTCCTGCCAAACGGAAATTTTCATCAACAATCGGCAATTTTTCGATACGATTTTGCCACAAAATCATTTTTGCCTCTTGCAGCGAAGTACCAATTTTGGCGGTAACAAGTTTTTCTTTTTTGGTCATTACCTCCTCAACTTTGGTGTCGTCTTTCGGCAAATATTTTACATCGCGGTTGGTAATCATTCCAGCAAGTTTGCGCTCGTCATCGACCACAGGCAAGCCGCTGACACGGTAACGCTTGCAAATTGCCTCAACATCGGCGAGCGTATTATCGCGTTTGATGGTTATCGGGTTGGAAATCAAGCCGTTTTCGTAACGTTTTACCTTTTCCACTTCCGCCGCCTGACTTTCGATGCTCATATTTTTGTGAATAAAGCCCAAACCGCCCTCGCGCGCAATGGCAATCGCCATTTCCGCCTCAGTAACGGTGTCCATCGCCGCACTCACAATCGGCACATTGAGTTTGATGTTGTGTGTTAAAAAAGTGCCGATATTCACCTCCGAAGGTAAAATTTCCGAATATTGCGGAACAAGCAGCACATCGTCAAAAGTTAAACCTGTTTTCATATTTTTTTTACAATTAAAATTGCCCGCAAAGTTAATAACTTTATTTTGAAACTGCAAAACATTTTGGAAACGTGTTGCGACAAACATCAAGCAAAAACTCTTTCCTTACTTCTAAAAGATAATTTTTGAGGTGCAGAGATAGGAAAGTTGGCTTGCTCATATTCCTCTATCAAACCCGACAGAAATTCCAACTCAATAGATTCTATAATTGTGTTGTAATTTTCATCAGAAACGACTTCTAATAATTCATCAATTCTATTTTTGATAACGTAATATTCTTTATCGTTTGCAATCTTTTTCATATATTTTTTTCTTAAATAGTTAAACAATCTGTAATTTTATCATACTCTGAATGAGTGCCAATAAAACGTATGTAAACAAATTTTGGTACAAATAAAACAATCGTAATCAACCGATAATTATTTCCTTTTATATTAAAAACATATCGCTTATTACCAATAGAATCAGCCGAATGAAAAGTGTTTTTTACGTCTGCAAAATTATTCCATTGTGCGCCTTTTGTTTTATTAAACCACTCTTCAAGTGCATTTTTTGCATCTGGGTGCTTGGTATAATATTCTACTAATGTTCTATAAACAAAATTCTCATATTGTTTTATTTGTGATGCAAAAGTATAAATAAAATTTCTTTTTCGTGCTAAACGAAGGTCTTTGAGATAAAGATTGGTAATTTCTATTTGCCGCATTTATTTTACTTTTTGAAGATAATCGTCAAAATCTTTACATCTAACAGTTTGCCCTTTGTTGAGTTCAGATATTGCCATATCTAAACCTGTTTTTGATATAGAAAAAAGCGTTTTTTATTTAAAAACACCCAAAGACAAAATGTATTCTATTGTTTTCGCAGCAATAGAATTTCTCGTATTATACTCTAATGTAAGTGTTGCCATAACTATAAATTTTCAGGCAGTTTCTTTGTAATATTTTGAAGCGATGTCAATTATATTTTTTGCTTCCTCAATGCCGCTCTGAACTACTTTGTAATTCAAATTGCCATCGTAGCCTAAAACTAAATGTAAAGTTTCATAAGCATTTGATAAATAACTTGGCAATTTTTTATCTACTTTGCCAACTGCCTGCAAATAATCTTTAAAATCTACACGCCTTCCTTTCGGTTTGTTTTCTTTAACCTTAAAAGAGCCGTCAAGTGCAACCAAAACGCCGCTCCAAGCCGCGTGTCCAGCAAGTTTTACATACTTTTTATCAGTATAATAAGCCCCGTCTTTGCCTGCATTTTTAGATAATATTTCTTTTGCATTATCTAAATAACGCTGAGCCTCTTTGATTGAATTTTTGTGCATTGTTGCCATAGTCTTTCATTTTAAAATTACGCTGCAAAGGCACAAATTTATTCCAAAATAATAACACATTTTTTTTACAAAAATCTTGCATCTGACGACAATAAAATTTTATTTTAAAACGCAAAATCTTCTTTACGCAACTGCCAACCCGCACTGTCCCGAAGGGACAACACTTTATTAACCGCAGGTTTTAACCTGCGGAATTGCACACACCCGACAGCGTGCCGCAGATACGCAACTTTGCACTAATTTTTTTCCAATAATTTGCGCAAAAAAGTGATTTCTTCTTTCAACGAGGCAATATATTCTTTGTCTTGTTGAATAAGCGTACCAATATTCGCCTGTGCATTATCGCCGTTGTTTTCTTTGATAATTTGCGTTGCTTTTTCGCCGAAGAGAACAGAAACGGAAATATTAAGCACATCTGCAATTTCGAGCAGACGCGGAACAGTTAAACGGCTATCGCTTTTCTCTAATCTGCCGTAAGAACTTTGATTAATTTTAAGTTTGTCAGCCATAAATTCTTGGCTGACATTGCGTTCTTCACGCAATTTTCTGATTTTTACACCGACATTATTCATATTGTAAATAGTTTTTATGCAAATTATAAATAATTTTGGCGGCAAAGTTAGTCATTTTATTTAATATATAAATAACACTCTTCTAAAATATGGTTTAATTTTGCAGCATATTTTTTTAAAACAATATTTATTAATTTTAAACGTTTAATGATTATGAAAAAGAAAATTTTTGAAGTAATTGAAGAAGGTTGTATGACTCTTGATGATATGAAACATATAAAAGGTGGTTCCGATTGTAATTATCCCTGTACAGAAAAAACAGGATATACAAGATGCCAACCTATTATATCTGATTGTACTTCTGGTAAAACTGTGTACCTGACTTGTTATCCTGTACACGCTGTTACTTGCGCAAGATATCTGTGTGGAAGTTGGGAAGTAAGATATTGTGTACCTGCCAACACATATACTCCTGCTCCAACAGAATTTGCCTATAAAATAGTATAAATTTTTAACCTCCAAAATTTATGAAAAAAAAAATTTTGTTGTTATTTTCTGTTTTCAATTCATTTTTGTTATTTTCTCAAACAATTTATGAAAATCCGCAAGTTGACGAACGTGTTGAGTTGATGAGTATAGTTTTTCGTTTGGCTGAGGCAGACGAATATGTTCTCAACGCTATACCGCTGTATGTCAGTGAAATAGATAAATATTTTGGAAAATATAAAAATCACTCATTGATAAATTATACCAAAACATTACGAAATGAATACGGCATTGGTTATGATGCAGTTGCTGGTTTTTCTATTTTTTTGGAAATTAAAAATAAAAAAATAAAATTGCGTCAAGATATAAATTTAACACAACTTGATGAACGTTGGAATACTGACAGCATTCCAAAATATATTGCTTTGCTAAATGATTTTTATAAAAAAACAAAATTCAATAAATTTTTTATAAAAAATAAAGAAATAAGAGAAACGGCAGAAGCAAATTTTATAAAAGAAGTTACAGACAAGGTTGATTTTGACTGGTTTAAAAATTTCTTTGGTTATTTGCCTGAAAAAAAAATTCGTATTATTGTAAGTTTGGCAAATGGTTGGCATAACTATGGTCCCAAAATTATCTATAATGACGGACAGGAGGAATATTATGCAATAATCGGCAGTTGTAATGAAAATGCACAAGGTTTTCCTATATATGATGTTCCATTTATAGACACAAAGGAAACTTTAATACACGAAATAAATCATTCTTTTTGCAATTCGCTTATAGATGAATACTTGGATAAATTAATGTCTTCCGCCATCTTTTTTTATAAACAAAATGAGAAAATATTCAAGAGTGATGGTTATGGAAGAGCAGAATCATTTTTATATGAAATTTTAACAAGAGCAACTGTAATTCAATATGTAGACAAACACGAAAAAGGACGGTATGAATATGAGGTGGCAAAAGAACGAAATGCAGGTTTTTTATGGATGCCTCAACTCGTGGAAGCGTTGAAACAATATGAGATTAATATTGAAAATTATGCAGGATTGCGCGGGTTTATGCCTGAAATTGTAAAGTTGCAGGATTCTCTTAATCCACAACAACTATATAATGACATAGAACTGCACAAACCTGAAATACTTGGAACAAACATCACAAATAATGACGATAGCGTAGATTATAATCTTGACCATATAAATATTTACTTTGACAGACCAATGTTAATTGGGAATAATGGTTCTACTGCAGGTAAGTATAATTTTCCTGAATTATTAATGTCAAACTGGAAATCTGCACAAGAATGGGTAATGTATGTTAAATTAAAGCCCGACACTTGGTATTCAATAATATTTCCATATCAGTATTTTATAACTCCCAATGGCTACTATTCGCCAAAAAATACTTATACACTAAATTTTAAAACAAGAAAATGAAAATTTCCAACTATACATTTTTATTTGCAAACAGTGAAGGATATTTTGTTTTTAACGCTCTTTCAAAAGCATTTTTGCAGATAAACAAAGAATGTTTTGATGTTTTGTCTGAAAAGAAAAATAACAATGAACAACTTAATAAACAAGATATAGACACTGAATTATTTAACGAACTTGTAAATCGACTGTTTATTTGTGAAAATTACAAAGATGAATTTTTGATATACAAGTCAGCAAATATGAATATACGAAATAAGACTTCGGCTATGAGTATTACCATTGCTCCAACTATGGACTGCTGTTTTTCGTGTTTCTATTGTTTTGAAAAGGGAAATCACACAAAAACTTATATAACGGATGAGGTTATGAATGCGATTGTTAAAAATATTTCCAACCGCAAAGAGTTACAATATATCAACCTTACTTGGTTTGGTGGTGAACCACTTATGGCAATAGATAAAATGAGAATATTTTATCATAAATTTAGACCACTTTTTAAAGGTAATTTTAGTTCAAATATCATTACAACAGCATTTCATATTGATGAAAATGTAATTGATATTTTAAAAGAAATAGAAGTTACTTCTATGCAAATTACATTGGACGGAACAGAGAAAACACATAATTCAATAAAATTCACTGACGGTTGCGACAATGCTTTTCAAAAAGTAATTTCTAATATTGATTTACTTGTAGAGAAATATCCAGAAATTCAAATAAATTTGCGGATAAATACAACAAAAACCAATGTGTGTGAATATGTGGAATTGCATAAATTCATAACAGATAGATACAAAAATTACAATATTTTTATGACAAATGGATATGTAATGAATAGAAACAATAGTATGACAACCATTGAAACTTCTACATTGTTGAGTAATGACGATTGTTCAAAACTTGCTATTGATTTATGGAAAAATCATAAAATATTGACACACTGGTTAATGTATGATAATTATCTTACTTTTGAGTGTGCTGTAAGAAATAGAAACTCTTTAATTGTTGACCCCGAAGGCTATACTTATCAGTGTTGGGAAGTAATTGGCAATAAAAAACACGCCATTGGCAGACTTGATAAAGAAGGAAATATAACAGAAATCAATCAAAAAGAATTAAATCGTAATCTATACGGCGCAGACCCTTTTGAAAATGCACAGTGTAAAAAATGTTCGTATTTACCAATGTGTTCAGGAGGTTGTCCTTATCAACGTATAGAAAACGAGTTTGAATGTGGAAAAAATGAACTTTGTACAACTTACAAAAATCATATAAGTGAGTGGCTCACAACGTATTTAGAACTCAAAAAATTAGGTTATTTTTCAAAACCAAAAGAAGAAGAAAATGAAAAATGAGCCGTTTTCCACACTATACCCAACTTGACCAAATGGACTGCGGGGCAACCTGCCTTCGTATGATTTCCAAGTATTACGGCAAAATCTACTCTAATCAGTTTTTGCGGGAAAAGAGTTTTATCACTCGCGAGGGCGTTTCGATGTTGGGCATTTCAGAGGCAGCCGAGAGTATCGGTTTTAGAACTCAGGGGGTAAAAATAGATGTAGGGGCGTTGCGCGCAACGCCCCTACCGTGCATTCTGCATTGGAATCAAAATCATTTCGTTGTTTTGTACAAAATCAAACGCACAAACCTCCCCCCAGCCCCCTCCAAAGGAGGGGGAGTGTGGGGTATCTCAAATTCACACAAAAATAAAAACAACGCACACTCCCTCCCCTTTGGGGAGGGTCGGGGTGGGGTCTATTACATCGCCGACCCCGCAGGCGAAAAATACAAACTCACCGCTGACGAACTCTTAAAATG